>JBKJTX010000033.1:0-10527 GCA_046590315.1 Ramlibacter sp.
CCTTGGCGCCCGTGATCCGGTGAATCGGTGCGTGGATACATTGAGCCGAGAGCTCGACCACGCCCTCGCCCTGCAGCACGTTCGCTTGTTCGTCGAACACCATCAGATGGCTGGCCCGGGCCTCGGACCAGTGCAGGCCGAAAGGCAGGATCAGGTACTCGCCATCCTGCCCCGGCACCGACACCGTGAAGTGGTTGTCGATGCCTTCTTCCAGTTCGTGCAGAACGGCCAGCCGGTGCGCGGCAGCCAGCTGGATGCGCGTCTGGGCAACGAGATCGCCGGCAGCGGCGGGGGAGGGCGGGGAATGGATCGAGTGAATGGTCATGGGCGATATTTGATCACCATTCCCACCCAGCCTCTATGCAACCGGGAAGCCGGCCATCAATTCGCGTTTGCGGGTTTCGAGTTGCGCACCCAAAGCCAGCAAGTCAAGGCCACGAACTTTTCGCGCCTTCGGGAACATAAGTAAGACATGAAGCTACCCATGACGTCGCATTTTCAAGGACAGCAAGGAACGTGCTTGGATGTAGTCACCGACTTACCACGCTCGCTACGCGCGGAGGCGGTTCTCAACAGTCGTGTCGTGTTTGCGTTAGAAGGAAGGTTGCGCAGCGCGCACGGATTTGCCGACTCCCAGCCGCCTTGTGATCTCGGCTGCCGCATTCCGCAAAAGCTCCAGCAATCCCCCGAGATCGTGAGTGGAAAAGCGAAAGTCTGGAATGGTGAGCGTGACGTCGGCGCACACCTTTCCATTGGCGCCGTAGATCGGCACCGCCACGCCAAATGCACCGGCCGAACGTTGCCCATTTGTCAGTGCCCACCCCTGCCGCCGGATGGTCGCGAGCGAAGCCCGCAGTTCCTGTTCATCAAGCGGGCGCCCGTCCAGCGGCGAGGGCTCTGCACGTCGGATGACCGTGTCGATTTCTTCCGCCGTGAGGAGCGCCAGAATGGCACGACCTGACGCGCCCCAGGCCAAACTGTATGAGCGGTTCGCCTCGATCGCATACCGCATCGGGTGCTTCGGAGATGCGATGTGCGAGAAGAACATGCGCAGCTCGCCCGGCAGCAGGAGCGCCATAAGCGCTGTCTCCTGAGTCGCGTTGCACAACTGCTCAACGATCGGCTCCGCCAAGCGATTGATAGGCATGTCGGCGGCGAGCTTTCCTGCCAGCCGGTAGAGCTCCAAGCCAGGCGTGTAAAGCCCTTCGCTATCCTGATCCACGTAGCCCTGGCTCATGCACAGGCGAAGCAGGCGGTGCGCAGACGCGCGCGGCAAGTTCAGCGATCGGGCCAATTCCGATAACGCCCAGCGCTCTTGCTCCGAAAAGGAGGAGAGGATGCGCAGTACCCGGTGCACCGTGCCGGTGTCGGAACCTGTCGGCCCTCCGTTGTGGTTATTGCTCGTCATGCGCCAAAAGCCCCGGCGGCCGCGAGGTCGCTTAACCGCTCGGCATCATAGAGCTGGGACAGCACAGCGTGGGTCTGCTCCCCCAGTCGCGGTGCGGCAGCCGGTTCTGCTGCGGGGGTGGCGGAAAAGTGCATGGGCAAGCCTACGGCGATGCCACCCGGACCACCTGGGCAACTTCGCAGAAGGCCCGAAGCTTTTACTTCAGGCGAGGTCAACGCCTCCTGGACGGTCCGTATCGCACCAGCCGGGACGCCACATGCGTGCATCTTTTCGAGCCACACTTCCCTTGACGCCGTGCGAAACCGGTCCTGCAGCAGATTGTGCAGCTCCTGCTGGTTGTCGCGTCTGCTCTCACTGGTCGCGAAGCGGGGCTCCTGGGCGAGTTCGGGGCTGTTCAAGACCTCTGACGCGAGCCGCTTGAAGAGTCGATCATTTGCACACGCAAGATAGATGCGACCTGACGCCGTGTCGAAGGCGTCCACCGGACTCGCGGTCGGCTGCGCGTTGCCATATCGATTCGGATTGACGCCGGTGGCCAAGTACGATTGGGAAAAGTTCGCCAGCAGGCAGATCGCGGAGCCAAGCATTGTCGTTTCCACCAGCTGGCCCTTGCCCGTTCGTTGCCGAGCGATCAGGGCGGCGAGGATGGCGTTGCTGGCCATCATCCCGGTAGCCACGTCGACAACGGCTGGGCCCGCACGCATCGCGTCGTCGTCCGGGCGACCGTTCATCGACATAAGTCCACTTTCAGCCTGAAGTATGGGATCGAGACCGACTCGATGGGCAAACGGGCCGCGTCTGCCGTACGCCGAGATACTGCAATAAACAATCTTCGGGTTTCGCCGCGACACCGCTGGATAGTCGAGACCCAGGCGCTCCATCACCCCCGTGGAAAAATTCTCCACCACCACGTCCGCACTATCAATCAGGTCGAGGGCAATCTGCCGGCCCCCGTCCGTCTTGAGGTCAAGCTGTATGCTTTTCTTGTTCCTGTTGGCCCATTGGTAGGGCGCGCTTTGCCCATCCACGATAGGCGGGTAGGACCGAAAACTGTCCCCACCCTCGGTACTCTCCACCTTGATGACGTCCGCCCCGAGGTCCGCCAGGATCAAGGTGCAGAACGGACCCGCGATGAAGTGGGTGAAGTCAATGACCCTCAAGGGTCCGATCGGTGTTTCCGGCGGCGTTTCTACCGCGGGTGAACTTGGAGTGTTAGACATCCGGAGTCTCAGTTGGCTTGTTTGATTCCGGCGGCGCTGATGACCTTCTTCCACAGATCGTAATCCGCTGTGACCCGGCGAGCGAGGTCGGCCGGCGAATCCAAGGGGGCGTCGTAACCGTTCTTTTCGAGAAAATCTGCGAACTCGGGCGTACGGTAGATCTTGTTCATCTCCGTACTCAGGCGATTCGTCACCTCGGGCGGCATGCCTTTCGGGCCGAAGAATGCGAACCATCCCAATCCCTCGAATCCAGGGACTGATTCGGCGATCACCGGGACATTGGGCATCGCTTTGTTGCGCGTCTTGCTGGTCACGCCGAGCGCCTTCAACTTTCCAGATTCGACCAGTGGCGCCGCGGTACCGACCACCACGAACATGAAGCCCAGGTGCCCGCCGAGTACGTCGTTTTGTGCGGGGGCCATGCCTTTGTAAGCGACATGGGTGAAGTTGCCGCCCGCCTGTGCGGCCAGCATCTCGCCCATCAAGTGGTTTCCACTGCCAATGCCCGAAGAGCCGTACGAAATGCCATCGCGCAGGTTCTTTGAGCGGACGGCCAGCTCCCGGGCCGTATTTGCAGGCTCGGCGGGGTTCACGATCAGGGCATACGCGAAACTGACAGTGCCGCCCAGCGATTGCGTGTCGGCGATGGGATCGTAGGGAAGTTTTGCGAGGTGCGGCGCGATGGCATGAGTGCTATTCGCCGCGACCGCGATGGTGTGGCCATCGGCCGGAGCGCGGACGAGCTTGGCCATCCCGATGGCGCCCATCGCCCCGCCCGTGTTCTCCACCAAGACCGGCTGCCCCAGCGCTTTTGACAGGCCGTCGCCCAGACGGCGGGCCAACTGGTCGGTCGGTCCACCGGCGGGGTACGGAACGATGATGGTGATGGGCTTGGTGGGCCAAGCGCTGCCCTGCGCGTACGCAGGCAATGCGAGGGCCATCGCGGTCGTGACTATCGCCGCTGAGGCGAAGGCTGGCATCGAAACGTTCATGGTGTCTCCGCTTGTTAAGTGTCGAAACTGGATTCCTGGGGTGGCTCGCGCGAGAACCGCTCCAGGTGGTGGTCAACGTCGCCGAACTGCTGCGCCATAACGCTCAGGCGCCGGAACGCATGTGAGATCTTCATTTCTTCAGTCATCCCCATCCCGCCGTGCAGCTGGACGGACTCGTTCGCGACCAGCCGGCAGGCCTCTGAAACATTCACCTTGCAGGCCGAAACGAAGCGGCGGCGGGTGCTCGCATCGACCTTGCCGCGCGCGGCAGCATCCACCTTGGCGCAGGCGAGGTAAGTTATCGATCTGGCCTGCTCCTCTGCCATCGTCATGTTGACCATCCGATGCTGAAGTACCTGGAAGGAACCGATAGCCACGCCGAATTGCTTGCGGGTCTTGAGGAAGTCAAGGGTGGCAGCATTGGCATAACTCATCACACCCAGCGCTTCGCAGCACAGGAGCACGGTTGCAAAATCCACTGCCTCCTCCAACACTGCGACGGCGGTGTCCGAGCGTGCCACCAGGGCATCTTGCGGCAAAGAAACCTCCGCGAAGTTCACATGTGCAGCAGTCATGCCGTCGAGCGTGCGATATGAGCTCATCGTCACCCCAGGCGCATCCGCCGCCAGCGCGAACAAGGCCATCTCTCCCGGCGCAGCAGAGGCTGTGACAAGCAGCCAATCGGCAAGAGGCGCGTGCTGGACGACGATCTTTTCGCCAGCGAGGATCCATCGCCCTTCTCGGCCTTCCGCTTCGCACTTGATCTCCGTCAGGTCATAGCGTGAGTCGCGCTCGAGGTAGGCCACGGCCAGCTTGGCCTCGCCAGTGGCCACCGACTCGAGGACGCCTGCATGCGTGTCATTTGGCGCACAGTTCGCAAGGACGCGCGCGCCCAGTATGGTGGAGAGGTAGGGTTCCACGCAAAGGGCCCTCCCCATAGCGCCCATCGTGCCAACCATGTCCAAAGCTCCGCCGTCCATTCCGCCGAAGCTCGCCGGCAACGGAAGTGACATCAACCCCATCTTGCCCATGGCGGCCCACATCGCTGGGTCATGCCCCTGCTGTGAACTCATGCTGCGCCGGCGCACGTCAAAGTCGTACTCGCGAGAAAAGAGTTTCTCCACGCTGTCGGTCACGTGTCGCTGGTCTTCGGTCGGCTCGAAGTCCATATCAAAGCCCGAGGCTCGCCTTCGCCAGAATGTTCCTCTGAATTTCGTTCGAGCCCGCATAGATGGTGGTCTTGCGGTAGTTCAGGTGCCTACGCGCCACCGCTCTGGTCGCCCGGTCCTCAGGGTCGAAGGTGCCATCGGTTGGGTGCCCCATAGGCCCAGCCGCATCAAGCTTGAGCTCGGTGATGGCCTGCTGGATCTCGGTCCCCTTGATCTTGAGGATGGACACGTCCGCGCCGATCTTTCCCGTCCGGCGAACCTGATCCACAAATCGCATGTTGGTGACTTCGAGTGCAATGAGATCTATCTCGATCCGAGAGAGCTTGTCGCGAAACCGCGGGTCCTGCGTGAGCGGCGCGCCGTTCTTCATGATGGCGGCTGCGAATTCCTTCAGCTTCAGAAGCTCGCGCCTCGACTCGCCGATGCGGCCGTTGTGCAGGCGCTCATGCCCGAGCAGGTGCTTGGCAACTTCCCAGCCCCGGTTCTCTTCGTGCACCATGTTTTCCACCGGAACCCGGACGTTATCGAAAAACACTTCGTTCACTTCTCGTCCCCCATCCATCAGCTCCAGGGGACGAACGCTCACCCCGGGCGTCGTCATGTCAATCAGAAGGAACGAGATGCCCGCCTGCCTCTTGGTCGTGACCGGCGCGGTGCGAACGAGGCAGAAGATCCAGTCGGCGAAATGGGCGAGGGTGGTCCAGGTTTTCTGGCCATTCACCACGAAGTGATCCGCCTCACGTGCGGCGCTGCATTGAAGGGCAGCCAAATCCGAACCGGCACCGGGCTCTGAATAGCCTTGGCACCAGAAGTCGTCCCCGCTATAGATGCGCGGGAGGAAGCGGCGCTTTTGTTCCTCGGTCCCGAACTTCAGCAGGATCGGCCCGCACATGGATCGCGCGAGCGGGGGGATGGGAGGCGCTCCGGCAAGCGCATATTCCACATCGAAGATGTAGTGCTGAACGGCCGTCCAATCCTGGCCGCCCCACTCAATCGGCCATGCCGGAGCGATCCAGCCCTTCGCGGCCAGTATCCGGTGCCAGCGAAGCAGATCTTCTTTGGTGAGCTCTTCGTAGAACTGCACTTTCTCTCGCAGGTCTGCGGGAATGTTTTCCCAGAGCCAACTTCTCACCTCATGGCGGAAGGCTAGCTCCGAAGCACTGTAGTTCAGATCCATGTGGCTCAGTAGCCGCGGGTGCGGTCGACGGTTCGCGGGATCGGCAGGCCCGCGCGCATCGCCGAATAGCTTTCGACGAATTGCGCAGCGATCACTGAGATGCTTGCCTGGCCCGCGATGTGCGGGGTGATCGTGACGCCCGGGGTTGACCAAAGGGGATCGTCCGCGGGCAGCGGCTCGACGTCCTGGACGTCAAGGGCTGCGCCGGAAAGTTGGCCCGTGTTGACTGCTGCCACCAAGTCCGGCTCGACCACGTGCGCGCCGCGCGCCACGTTAATCAGGTAAGCACCACGAGGCATCTGCGCGAATGCGCGTGCGTCCAGGAGCCTGGTGGTCGCGGAGGTGAGCGGAAGCGCGTTCACCAGGATGTCTGACGACGCGAGGACCGTGCTCAACTCGTCCTGGCCGTACGTTGGAAAAGGCAGGTCCGGCCGTCGACGGGTGCTCCACCCCTGCACTCGAAAACCCAGCGCGACCAGTGCTGTTGCAATCGCTGCCCCGGTCTCGCCCAGGCCCAGCACGCCGACCGTCTGCGCCTCACTTGCGATGAACGAGCGTTGCCAAGCGCGCTGTTTGGCTTGCTCCTCGTAGATCGGAAGCCGCCTGCAATGGCGCAGAGCCATCATTGCCACGTACTGGGCAATGGCGACATTGACCCAAGGGTCCACGGTTCTCGTGACTCGTACATGGGTAGGCAGATCGGAAGGAATCACTTTCTCGACACCCGCCGCGCTCGCGAAAACCATTTGAAGATTGGGGTACCGCTCTGCCAAGCCTTCTCGCATCCTCCACGCGATGATCGCGTCCACCTTGCCCGGCTCCCCTTTGTCGACATCGGCATCGGCTTCGACGCAGCTGATGGTTGGGTCAAGTGCGACGATTTCCCGGACGAGTTCCACCGTCGGGTTGGGCTGACGCAGGATAAGAACTGACACGATGGGCGCCTTTGTTCCGTTCACCGGAACGTAGTTTCATTGATCGGGAACAATGAATATACTCTGGGTACAACATCGCCCCGGAGACACCACCATGAAGCCCTCATTTCCCAATCGACAGGTTGGCGGCCAAACGCTGCGAAGCCTTGTCACCATGCTGCTTGCCGCGGCGGTGCTCGCGGCCTGCAGTGACGGTGGCAACAACGACAATCGCGAAATTGCGCTGTCGGTGTTGTCGTCCTCCAGCGATCGCGTCACCGGCGGCGATGCGCTGCTGAAGGTGTCGGGCGACGTGCCGATGGGCAGCAACGTGCGGTTGAACGTCAACGGCACGCCGGTGAACGCAACGTTCGGGCCCGATCCGGTGGATGGCAAACCCGTGGCACTCGTCAGCGGCCTCGCCAACGGTGTGAGCGACATCGTTGCCGAGGTGGTGGAAGTGGGGCGCAATGACGCCACGGGCAGGGCCACATTGCGCGTTGTGAACTATCCCCGCAACGGTCCGCTTTTCAGCGGCCCGCAACAGATGCCCTTCATTTGTCAGACCGACACATTCCGGCTCTACCCGAACGGGCCATTCCTGGGCGCCGCCAAAGACACCAACTGCTCGGCCGACACGCGCGTGGACTATGTCTATCGCAACACCGCCGGCAGCTTCGTGGCGCTCCCCGACCAGAACGCCGTACCCGCCGATGCAGCCACCACCACGACCACCGACGGGCGTGCCGTCCCTTTCGTCGTGCGCCTGGAGACCGGCACGGTCAATCGCGCGATCTATCAGACCGCGGTGCTGCACAACCCTGCTGCTGCCGCGGCGCCCTCGCCCACATCACGTTCTGCCGGCTGGAACGGCAAGCTGGTCTACACCTTCGGTGGCGGTTGCACCGGCGGGTGGTACCGCCAGGGCAGCAACACCGGCGGCGTGCTCGACGAAAACATCCTCAAGCAAGGCTATGCGATCGCATCGTCATCGCTGAATGTCTTCGGAAACAACTGCCAGGACCTGACTTCCGCCGAGGCGATGGCGATGGTGAAGGAGCGCTTCATCGAGGCGTACGGCCCGCCGCGCTACACCATCGGCTGGGGCTGTTCGGGCGGCTCCTACCAGCAACACCAGATCGCCGACAACTACCCCGGCCTGCTCGACGGCATCCTGCCCGGCTGCAGCTTCCCCGAAGTCGGGTTCGCCACGGTGTACGCCATCACCGATATGCGGCTGCTGGGCAATTATTTCCTGCAAAGCGCGCCGGGCACCTTTACCAACGAGCAGCAGCGCCAAGTGGCGGGTATCCTGAACCTCGAGACCATGTACACCGACACGGTCTACAACGGCGCCATGCGGATTGCGCCCGGCTCGTTCGTGCCGCTGGACCGTGTCACCCGCACGCTGAGCGGCACCCGCACTTTCTGTCCGTCCGTGCTGCCCGAGGCCCAGCGCTACCACCCCACTACCAACCCCACGGGCGCTCGCTGCGACATCTATGAACACATGAAGAACGTACTCGGGACCGATCCGGCGACAGGCTTCGCACGGCGGCCGCTGGACAACGTCGGTGTGCAGTACGGGCTGGCCGCGCTCAATGCCGGAACCATCACGGTGGATCAGTTCCTGGACTTGAACGAGCGCGTCGGCGGCTACGATCGGGACGCGGGCTTCCAGTCACAGCGCACCGTGGCCGATCCGCTGGCGATGCGCCAGTCCTACCAGACGGGACGGCTTACGAACGGCGGCGGCGGCCTGAAGGATATTCCCATCATCGACTACCGCGCCTACTCAGACGACAACGCGGTCGGGGACATCCATCTGCGCTTCCACTCATTCTCCATGCGCGAACGGCTGGTCAAGGCCAACGGAGATGCCGACAACCAGGTCATGCTGGTGGAAGACTTCCGCACCAGCTACTACTCCAGCGCCAGCCCGCTCTTGATAAGGGCGCTGGCGGAGATGGACAAGTGGCTGGCCGCGATCCAGGCTGACCCGGCGGGCGGAAGCCAGCACCAGAAGGTAGTGCGCAACAAGCCGCAGACACTGCAGGAAGGCTGCAACACCCGCGACGCCACACCGACGTTCCTTGCGGAGAAGCAGCAAACCAACAGCGGTCAGTGCGCCGCGATCTACCCGGTGCCGCCGGCGCCGCGCGCTGTTGCCGGAGCGCCACTCGCCGCGGACGTGATCAAGTGCACGCTGAAGCCGGTCAATGCCTCCGACTACGCAGTGCCGTTCGCGGCAGCGCAATCGCTGCGCCTCGCCGCGGCGTTCCCGGCCGGCGTGTGCAACTGGACGGTGCCCGGGGTGGAGCAACAGGGGTTGCGAGGAACGTGGCTGACGTTCTAAACGGGCATGCCTCCTCGCTTGCATGAAAACTCAATACTCTCGCCGGACCGCGGCAGAATGGGTTGGCCGGCAACGTGTGCTTTGGGTCGAAAGTAGCCGTAGAGCGCTTTTCAGGACAAGCCCGTCATGCTTCGCAGGTCAGTGCAGGCGTTTCTGCTTTCGACGAGAGTCCAAAAACCAGGCAAGAAATGGCAGCAGCAACATCGAACCAGGAAGGGCCCCAGATAAGCAAGTAGGGGCACAAGCAAGGACGCCGAGCGAATCATCCCCTTGAGTTGCTGCTTGTCCTCGGCTGACCACGTGCCCCCGCGCCGCTGCTTCATGAGCAGGGGCCAAGCTCCCTTCATCGTGGCGAGCTCATCTCGCAGGCGTCGTTTCTCCCGCGTGTTGCCAGCGACAAACGAACAGAACCACTGTGGGGCCCGTTGCATCTTCGCTTGAAAGTGTTTGGTCGAGTCGGGATCAAAGGCTTTGTCCACGCGGGCCGCGACGGGCTCTCGAAAGTCGGAACGTCGCAGAAGCTTGGGCCAGCGCATCTGGCGAGCATATGACAAGTCTGGGCGCGTGAGGCGCGATGCGTCCTTCGCGACCCAGTGAGCGTGCGCTGCCTCCGTTTCTTCAGGCGGGGCCTCCCAAAAGGTCGGGCATCATCCAAGTCAGCATTATGATTGACAGAATTCCAAACTAGTGACAGGCACGTTTTCAGTTTGGAACACAGAGCGAAGGTGCGCGCTTTTATTTTTTGTCCTCCCAGCCCTTTGAAAGTTGATTGATGTTCGGACGAAGCCGGTTGGCGATAGGCGTTGGCGCGGGCCTGACGATCGGCTTTCTGGCGCTGATCCTGATCGTGGGCACCACCATCTGGCTGGTGGAACGCGGCAACAGCCTGTTTGAGCAATCGGCGTTGCAGCGCACGACCCGCATCGCCGCGGTGGAGTTGCGCGATCATTTGCGCACCGCGGAGTCGAGCCAGCGCGGATTTCTTCTGAGTGGCAACCAGATTTATCTGGCCCCTTACGACACGTCCAAGACGCGAGCGCGGCAAGAGCTGGACGATCTGGGCCGGATGATTGCGCCGGATGCCCCCAACCGCGCCATGCTGCCCAGGTTGTCGGACGCGGTGGGCGAGAAGATCGCCGAGATGGACAACAGCATCGCGCTGAAAAGTGCGGGCCGGGATGCCGACGCCATGGCATTGCTCAAGAGAAATCGCGGCAAGACGCTGATGGATGAAATCAATGTCTTTCTCTATGGCGCGATATTGATCGCCGACGAGAGCGTGCCGCTCTCG
>JBKJTX010000076.1:0-9353 GCA_046590315.1 Ramlibacter sp.
TTCGCACCACGCGAACCGAAATCAGGAGCGGTGGCAGAGTGGTCGAATGCGCCGGACTCGAAATCCGGTGTACGGTTATGCCGTACCGTGGGTTCGAATCCCACCTGCTCCGCCAGAGACATAGGGCTGCCGCTATCACGCCCTGCCGACGAGGCACCAGTCGCCCAGCATATCGACGCGTTGCGGCAAGCGGGTGGCATGACGGTACCGAAGGGAAGTGCATGGCGACAATTGGCATCATCGGGGGCAGCGGCTTTTATAGCTTGCCAGGTCTCAGCGACACCCGTTGGGTGACCTGCGACACCCCATGGGGTAGCCCGTCGGACGACATCTTCATCGGTGAGATGGGCGACGTGAAGCTTTGCTTTCTCCCGCGTCACGGGCGCGGCCATCGCATTGCGCCGAGCGACATCAACTACCGGGCCAACATTCACGCGCTCAAAAGCCTTGGCGTCACGGATGTGGTGTCCTTAAGCGCCGTGGGTACCCTGCGCGAGGGGCTGCCGCCGGGTACCTTCGTCGTCGTCGACCAATTCATCGACCGGACGTTCGCGCGCGCTACAAGCTATTTCGGGACGGGGCTGGTCGCGCACGTGTCGATGGCCCACCCTGTGTGCGGCCGTCTCGGTGCGCATATCGGAACCGCGCTGAGCGAGCTGCAGGTCCCGCACCAGCTGGGGGGCACGTATTTAGCAATGGAAGGGCCGCAGTTCTCCACATTGGCCGAGAGCGCGCTCTACCGGCAATGGGCAGCCGACGTGATCGGCATGACCAACATGCCCGAGGCCAAGCTCGCCCGCGAAGCCGAGCTGTGCTACGCGACCATCGCAATGGTCACTGACTTCGATTGCTGGCACCCGCAGCATGAGGCAGTGACTGTCGAGGCAATCGTCAAGGTGATGTCGTCCAACACCAGCCAGGCCCAGGACGTAGTGACGACGCTGGCGAAGGCCCTTGGCCATGATGCCGCCGCCCACCTTTGCCCTTGCCGCCGCGCGCTGGAAAACGCGGTGATGACAGCGCCCGCTGAACGGGATGGCGAAATGATCGAGCGGCTGAAGGTCGTGGCGGGTCGCGTGCTCGGGTGACGGAATAGCCCACGGGACGTGGGCTATCATTGACAATGCCTGCCGGACACGACGTCATCTGCCTGGCCTCCCAGGCTTGGGACTCGCATTGGTGCACCCCGCAGCAGATTGCGTCACGGGTCGCGCGCGGAAGCCGGGTGTTGTACGTCGAACCGACGCGCTCTCCGTTGTGGAAGTTCCGCAAGTCGCCCACGCAGTCGACGCACGCGGGCGGGCCTCCGCGAGAGGTGCTGCCGAATCTGTGGGTACTCACGCTCCCTGCGGTCTTCGCACCGATGGCGCTGTACCGAAGGCTGTCAGCGTTACGGCATTTGAATAACGTTGTCATGAGCCGCCTCGTCGAACGCGCATCGGCGCGGCTTGGCCTGCGCGACCCGGTCGCCTGGATCTACCAGATCACCTACGAAGGCGCGCCAATCCTTCGCCGTTGCGCGCTCACGGTGTACGACTGCATCGACGAGTGGGCCGGGGCGACAAGCAGACCGTCGCTGCAGCGCTACTTCGCACAGCTGGACCGCGCGCTGTGCATCGGCGCCGATGTGCTTTTCGTAGGCTCGCGGTCGCTGGCAGAGCCGCGTCGCGCTTTGAATTCATGCTGCGAGCTGGTGCCGCAAGGCGTGGACTTGCAGCACTTCCTGCCACCGGCGCATGCGTCGTTGCCGGCTGACCTGTCTGACCTGCCCGGGCCCGTCATCGGGCTGGTTGGCGTGCTCAACCGCGAGCGCGTCGACGTTGAACTCGTGTGCAAGCTGGCGCGACGCTACCCCCACGGCTCCATCGTGCTGGTCGGGCCTGTGTGGAAGGGGCTGGACGTGCAGCGCCTGTCGAGCGAACCCAACATCCACTTGCTCGGTAACAAGCCGCGCGAAGAACTGGGGCGCTACCTGGCAGGCTTTGACGTGTGCATGCTGCCGTACTTGATCAACGATTTCACGCGCAACATTTTTCCGTTGAAGCTGTTCGAATACCTTGCTTCAGGCAAGCCCTTTGTGTCCACCGCGGTGCCGGCGTGCGCTGAGTTCCCCGGCCTGATCCGGGTGGCGCCGGACCACGATAGCTTCCTTGACAATGTCGATTCGGCGCTGGCCGAGGACGATTCCGCTATCCAGGCCAAGCGCATTGCCCTCGCGAGGGAAAATGACTGGGATCGACGCACCAGCGACAAGGCGCGATTGGTGGCACGGGAACTGCAGCGCAGGAGGCCTGCCGACCCGCAGCCGGGAGCGGAGACAAGATGAATCCAGCAAATTATCTCGGCGTGGTGTTGGCAGGGGGAAAAGGCACGCGGATGGCGCCTTTCTCCGACCGCTATCCCAAGCCGCTGCTTCCGGTGGTCAACAAGCCGCTGATCGAACACCAGATCGAACTGATGCGGGAACTGGGCATCGTGGACGTCCTGCTGCTGATTGGCCACAAGGGTTACGAGATCGCGCGCGTCTGCGGAGATGGCAGCCGGCTTGGCGTGCGCATCCGTTATGTCGAGCAGACGCAGACTTTGGGAATCGCGCATGCCGTGGGGCGCCTGGAGCCGTACGCGGACAGGCCCATGCTGGTGTTCCTCGGTGACATTTTCTTCGTGCCAAAGGACTTGGGCGACCTGTTTCAGCGCTTCGAGGTTCAGGGCGGCGGTGCGGTGCTGGCCGCAAAGCGCGAGCCGGACCACAATTCCATCCAGAAGAACTTCGCGATGCTAATCGACGACGAAGGTCGCGTCCGGCGCGTGATCGAAAAGCCACGCCATCCGCCGAACAACCTGAAGGGCGTGGGGCTGTACTTGTTCGACCCGGCGGTGTTCGACGCCATTCGTCGAACACCCCGCACTGCGATGCGCGACGAGTACGAGATCACCGAGACCATCCAGGTGATGATCGACGACGGCCAGCCGGTATCTGTGTCGGAGTGCATCCTCGATGACATCAACGTCACGACGCCGCGCGACCTGCTCCATTGCAACCTGCTCGAACTCGAGCGGCGCGGCCATGGGCAGATCTGCGGTAGCGGCCTGCAGCTAGCGGACGGCGCGCGGCTCGAGCGCATGGTGGTGGGCAACAATGTCAAGATCCACCATCCCATCCGTTTGCGCGACTCACTGGTGTTTGACAACACCTACGTCGGCTGCGCGACTGACATCGAACATTGCATCGTGCTGCCGGACATGATTGTCGACTGCAAGCATGACATGGCCACGGTGAGGGAAAATCGATGAAGTCGCAGGTCGTGAGACGAAACGTGCTCATAACAGGTGGCGCCGGTTTCATTGGCAGCACGCTCGCCCGCACGCTGGTCGAACGCGGGGACAGCGTCACAGTCTTTGACAACCTCAGCGTCGGACGCCGTGAGAGTTTGCCATCCGGCTTGGCGTTCGTTCAAGGCGATGTCACGGACCTTGCGGCGCTGCTGCGCGCGATGAAAGGGCAGCACACGGTGGTTCACTTCGCCGCTCGCGTGGCCATCCGCTCGTCGTTTGACTTCGCGGTGCAGGACACGCACACCAACGTGGTCGGCACTGCCGCCGTCATGCAAGCGGCGCGGCAGTGCGGCGTTGCCCGGGTGGTCGCGGCCTCCTCGATGGCGGTCTATGCGGACAGCACCACGCCGACGCCGATTGACGAGCAACACCCCACGCGACCGCTCTCCCCCTACGGCATTTCGAAACTGGCGCTCGAGCAGTTGGTGCATGGTATGGCAGAGGGGGGCGGCATGACCAGCGTCGTGCTACGGTTCTTCAACACCTATGGCGTGGGCCAGGCCCTCAGCCCCTATGTGGGCGCGGTGACCATCTTCACGCACAAGCTGCGTGACGGCGAGCGGCCAGTAGTTTTCGGTGACGGTGAACAGTGCCGCGACTTCGTGCACGTGAACGACGTAACGCAGGCGGTGGTGCGTGCGGTGGACAGTGACGTGAGCGGGGTCACGCTGAACGTCGGCACTGGTATTGCCACCTCCGTCAACCAGGTCCTGACGATCGTGCAGCAGGCGCTCGGCACGTCGTTGAAGCCGCTGCACCAGGCGGCGGTGCCTGGAGAGTTGCGCTATTCGATTGCGGACATCGGCGCTGCCCG
The DNA here is from genome assembly GCA_046590315.1 of Ramlibacter sp. Lineage (GTDB taxonomy): Bacteria > Pseudomonadota > Gammaproteobacteria > Burkholderiales > Burkholderiaceae_C > Ramlibacter. The sequence continues at coordinate 4,151 of JBKJTX010000076.1, forward strand.
CCTGCTGCTAGGGTACGAGCCGACGAATCCCCTGACTGCGGCCTTGCCCGAGATCGTGAGAGCGATCGCGCAACGAACGTAAGCGGCGCACCCCGCTCACGTGTTCGGTCCCGCAGGACACCGGAGCGTTCAGTGCGGTAAGCCGTGCCAGGTGCGCGCGATACCGTCAAGAAAGCCAACCGTCGGCGCCCAGCCCAGGCGCTCGAGTGCGCGGGCGTTATCGAGCACGTTCACCGCCACGTCGCCAGGCCGTTCGGCCAAGCGTTCACGCACGATTTCGCGCTCCGAGACCGCTTCGACGGCGGCCAGCACTTCGTTGACGCTGCGCCCAACGCCAGACGAGATATTCAGCACGTCAGGCGGCGCAACGGCCGCCAGAAGCATCGCCTCGACGACGTCGTCGATATAGACGTAGTCGCGCACCGCCTGCCCTTCGCCGAACACCTTCACCGGTCGGCCGTCGCGTGCGCATCCGACCGCCATCGCCACAAGCCCCTGTGTACCGTACGGGTTCTGGCTTGGGCCGTATGGGTTGGATAGACGCAGGATGCTTACCTCCAGCCGCGTCGTGCGGGCATAGAAGCTCAGGTAGTTTTCAATCGTCAGCTTGCTCTGGCCGTAGGCAGACTGTGGCGCCAGCCGATGCGTCTCGGCAATGGGCAGCTGTTGCGGTTCCCCGTAGATCGTGCCACCGGAGGATGCATAAACGATCCGGCGAACGCCCATTTCGCGCGCCAGCTCGAGCATGCGGATCGTCGGCAGCAGGTTGGACAGCAGGTCGTAGATGCTGCTCTCGATCACCATGTTCGGGAACGTCGTGGTGATGAGGTGGTAAACGGTTTCTACTCCTTGCATGGCGGTACGCAGCGCCACGTCGTCCATGAAGTCACCGTGGATCAGGTCGACCTCGCCCAGCACGGTTCGCAGGTTGGCGGTCGATCGGCTGGGGCGGGTGAGGATGCGCGGGCGTATCCCAGAGCGCACCAGCGCATGGACCAAGGTCGAGCCGATGAATCCCGCCCCGCCCAGCACCAGGACAGTCATGGCGCGGCGGTCGCAGCGGCCGGCGTCGTTGTGGTCGATGCGCTGGCGGGAATCACCACAGCATCCCGCAGGTTGTACGTAAATGAAAAGCCCAAGTTGCGGTACAGCGGCATGATCTTGTTGACGTACTCTTCGAAGAACTCCGCCACCTCTGCGATCAGCTTCTGCGGTACGTAGACGATGTCGTACGGCCGCAGCAGAATGTCTGACTGGGTGTTCTGCTCCAGGTGGCCCTGCAGGTCAAGCTTGATGAACACCGGTTTGCCTGAGCCCGAGTTGCGCAGCACGATGACGTTGCTTCGCTCAGCACCCTTGCGAAAGCCTCCGCTCTTGATAATGGCCTGCAGCGCTGTCAAAGGCGTGGCGTCCAGTGCGTGGGCGGTGGGGTTGGCGACTTCCCCGGCCACGAAGATGCGCGGCATCGCGTACTTGCGCAGGATCACGGTGGCCTCAGGGTTGCGCAGGGTCGTCCTGTAACGGTTGGATAGGGTTTCGCCCAGCTGACGCGGCGACATGCCGGCCGTATTGATCTCGCCCACCAGTTGAAGCGCGATCAGGTTGTCCGGGCCGATCACCAGCTGCTCGTTGAGATCGGCGTGATAGTAGAACTTGATGTCAATGGCGTCGCCCGGCTGCAGCAGGTACGAAAGTGTGCCGCCCTCGACCTGCTTGTACTCGGCAGCCGTCGCCAAGTACTGCGGGGCCGAAATTGCGCGCTTGCCAATGTTGATGTTGGTGCTTTCGCAGCCGGCGAGCAGGGCCAGCAGCAGCGCCAAGAAGACGAGCAGAGCGGGAAATCGCGTCATGGCGCTTGGGCCTTGGCGGAAGAAGCGGAGCGGCATGTGCATCCTTAGGCCACGGTCTTTTGCATCATCACCACCAGCCAGGGGTTGACCGGAGAGCCGCGCATCCACTCCATGCCCGGCCGCGAGACCAGCCAGAAGATGAAGCGCACCGGCGTGCCCAGCACCATGCCCTTAATCGAATGCCGGCTCCGCACGAAGCCCCAGTAGTTCTCGACGGGCAGCGGTGTGGCCGGCCCGCAGCCGGCGGCGCTGAACAGGCGCTGGTAGTCGGCAACCGACAACAGGAAACGCGACGACGGTAGATTCAGGCGCGGCTTGTACGAACCCGGCGTGCGGCCATGAAAGATGTCGAACAAAAAGCGTCGGTTCGGACTGCTGACGATCACATAGCCGCCTGGGCGCAACACGCGCACCATCTCACCGGCAAGTTGCAGCCTCTGCTCCTCGACATCAGGAGCGGTGATGTTGCTGTCGCCCACCACGCCGACGTGCGGGAAGACGCAGCCGCAGAACGCTGCATCGAAGCTGTTGTCATCGAACGGCAGGTGCTTGCCGTTGGCCAGTAGCAGACGGTCTCCATGGGCGCGCCGTGGCCACACCGCGGTGCGGTTGCCGCAATCCACCCCCACGCTGTCGAAGCCTTCGTCGCGCAACAGGTCGACGTCGACACCGGTGCCGCAACCGACCGACAACAGCCGGGGCTCGCGCCGCTGGCCCTGCCACAGGCCACGAAACAGGGGCTTCCAGTAGTTGCGAGTCAGGTCCTCATTGGAGCGCTCTTCGTAGCTCATCAGGGTCGCGTCGCTAGCGTCGTCGAAACGCTCGCCAACAATCAAGTCAGGGTAGCCGCCGACCATGGGGTAGGTCGACGTGCAACCACCGCATTCGTAGCCGTAGGAAAAGGCGGCGAGTTGGGGGCTGCGGCAACGCGGGCAGACGAGGCCTAGCTTTTGTTTACGCAAGTCGAGGGCCGACGCGGTGTCCATGTGTGTTAGTTCCGGGGAGCAGTGAACCAGTTGCCGGCCAGCAGCAGGCCGGCGCGGGCGGAGAGACCGACGGCGACGAGCCAGCTCAGCGGGTGCAGAGGCGATAGCCCGTAGTGGGCCCGGAAGCAGCGCAAGGCGCCGCGGTGAAAGTCGAGGATGTGCCAGCGCAAAGCGCGATAGGTGCGCTTGCCACTGCCCTTGCCCTCGTAATGGACGATCTTCGATTGCGGATCGAGTAGCACTTTGCGTCCGCGTGCCACCATGCGATCGCAGAACACAGCCTCGTGCCAGTAGTAATAGTCCTCGGCAAAACCGCCAACGGCCCAATAGTCCTGCGCGCTGACCATGAGCGCCGCCGCGGACACCCAGTCGGCCTCGAACGGCTCGCCGGCTTCGACCTCTTTCTTGCACAGGTAGTCGGTCAGCGGCGCGGCATTGGGCAGGTAGCGGGAGAGCCACGAGCGGCGGCCCAGCACCGCGCTCCAGACGCTGGGAAAGCGCCGCCCTGACCACTGATCGGTGCGGTCGAGGTTGAGCAGTCGGCTGCCGACGACGCCCGCCGCAGTATGCGCCTTCAGTGTGCGCAGCGCACGCGCGACAGCGTCGTCGAGCACGATGGTGTCGTCGTTCAGGAAAAATAGGTAGTTGCCGCGGGCAATGCGCGCGCCTTGGTTGGCTGCCGGGCAGTAACCGCGGTTGTCGGGATTGGCAATCAGGGCAACTTCCGGATGCAGGCTGCTCACCTGGGCTACCGAATCGTCTTTTGAGCCATTGTCGACATAGATGATCTCGTAGTGCACATGTGGCCACTGCGCCGCTTGCAGCGACCGGATGCACTCCACGATGAACTTGCACGCGTTGAGGCCGACGAGCACCACCGAGACGTCGATGGAGCCAGCTTGTCCAGCGCGGCCCAGTACCTCGGCGGGGTCATTGCTGTGCATGGTTTTCTTTCATCGTAGTGTACAACGCCCAGGTCAGGCCGGCGAGCAGCCACCAGCCTTTGAGTGGGAAGTGAAAAACGTCGACCTGCAGGGCGTAGACGAGCGTCGTCAGCATCGAAATCTGCACCGCGAGGAAGAAGTCGGGGTGCAGCAGAGCCGGGTCGGGTCGCGATGCCGCCAGGCGCCGTGCACGTATGGTCGTAGCGAGTATCAGGCCGACGAAGCCGAAGAACATGGCCCAGCCGATAACACCCGTCTCCATCGCCGTCTGGATGTAATCGTTGTGGACAGTCGTCTCCTTCGGACCCTCGACACGCAGGTAACGCGGCACTTCCTGCTGGTTGCCCACGCCGACCCCGCTTAGCCAGTTGTCCTGAATGACCTGGAGGCCCGCAACCCAGTAGTCAAACCGGATGCGCAGCGTCGCCGACTTCTGTTCCGTGTAGTTCGATGCATCCAGTACCCGGTTCCAGATCGCTTCGGGGACGAAGGGCAGTACCGCCGCGCCTGCCAGCAGCACGGCCATGATCCCGCGTGCGGTTACCCGGTACAGGCCACGCAGGCCGCACAGCACCAGGACAATGCCGGCAAGCAGCGCAGTCGCCCGGGTGTTGGTCAGCAGCACGTTGTATAGCGTGAGCGCAACGCCGGCAATGATCGCCCCCTTCAGCCACGGGCGTCTCGCGTGCTTGAAAAAGAACAGGAAAACCGGCAGGCTCAGCAGCAGGTTGATGCCGTACACCGCCGAGTGAGAGGTCGGCCCCGTCGCCCGGGCCACGAAGTCCAGTGCCTCGAGCTCGGAGTCGTCGGTCAGCACGGCCGCAAAGCGGTTGTCTTTGGTAGCTAGGTCTGACCATGTCACGCTCGGGCCGAAGTGCCAGCCGTAGATCGTGTACAGGCCGGCACCCACAGTCGCCACCAGCCAGCAGATGATGGCCAGCCGCGCCAGCCGTGGATCGCGGCCCATGTTGACCACGAGCCAGAAGAACAGCAAGTTGCCCAACACGGCGCCCAGGGCGCGAACCGTGCCGAGCTGGTCGCTGGTGTGGAACATGCCTAGCAACGCGACAGCGAAGTAGCCGGCGTACAGCCAGAAGGGCGCGCCAAACACGAGGCGCTGGCGTCGGATCAGAGCATGCAGCAGGAAGCTGCCCAGCGCCGCAGTGCCGACAATCCGCATGAGTGAAATGGTGTACATCGCGCTGTCGTCGGTCAAGCGGCCCAGGCGCTCGACGGGGATGATCAGCGAGGTCAGTAGAAACGCAAGCGATGGCCACAGCACAAAGGCGAAGGCGCCGCCCGCTACAAGCGGCACCAACAACAATGTCAAGGGGGAAGCACCCGCAGCCATCCCGCTGGCCGTGGTCAAGACCCCGCCACCCACCAGGCTCGCGAACAGGCCCGCGCAGGCGGCGCGCCAGCG
>JBKJTX010000485.1:0-3014 GCA_046590315.1 Ramlibacter sp.
GGGCTGTCGTGATAGACCAGCGCGATCTTCTTGCCCTTGAGCTTGGCGAGGCCGCCCTCCTTGGCGCCGATCTGCTGCACCAGCGCATCGGCTGCCACCCAGTAGGTGCCGGCGAGCGGGAAGTTCCACTTGAAGACGCCGCCGTCTTGCGATTCGCTGCGGCCGTAGCCCGCGGTGATGAGCGGGATCTTGTCGCCCGGGGCTTTCTCGGTGAGGGCGAAGGTGGCGCCGGTGGACAGCGGCTGCACCATGGAGGCGCCGCCGTGCTTGTCCTTGAGCCGTTCGTAGCATTCCACGCTGCGGGCCGTGTCATAGCCGGTCTCGCATTCCTCGAAGATGATCTTCACGCCGTTGAGGCCGCCGCGCGCGTTGACCAGCTTGAGGTAATCGACGTACCCGTTGGCCCATGGCACGCCGTTGGGCGCGTAGGGGCCGGTGCGGTACGACAGCACAGGCATGAACTGTTCCTTCGCTTGCGCGTAGGCATTCATCGAGACCGTCGATGCGGCCGCCGCGAGCGTAGCCGCGACGAGGACGAGGGAGTGAAGTTTCATGGTTGTCTCCTGGATGGTGGGGTCAGCGCTAGATTGAAAATACACGCCAGTACAACGGGGATTGCGTGCAGTGGACATCGGTAGTTGCCAGTAAGTCCTTAGTGCGGAAAAGGCCAGAGCCGCAGCTTCTGCTTGCCGGTAGACCACAACTTGGCCAAGCCGTGCGGCCCCACGATCAGGAACCACACGATCAGCCCGCCGAAGATCATCAACTCGGCATGCGAGATTCCGGCTGTGGAAATGTCGATACCGAACAGGCCGGCAAGCACGGGCAGGAACTGGCTCAGGAAAATCGGTAACACGACGATGAAGGCCGCGCCGAAAAAACTTCCCATGATCGAGCCCATGCCGCCGATGATCACCATGAAGAGCAGCCGAAAGGACATGTCCACCGAGAATGCCGCCGGCTCCCAGGCGCCCAGGTAGATGAATGCCCACAGGCCGCCGGCCACGCCGATGATGAACGAGCTGACGGCGAAAGCGGTGAGCTTGGCGTACATCGGCCGGATGCCGATCACCGCTGCGGCCACGTCCATGTCCCGGATGGCCATCCACTCGCGGCCGATCGCACTGCGCACCAGGTTCTTGGCCAGCAACGCCATCACGCAGAGCACCAGCAGGCAAAACAGGTATTTGCTGACCGAGCTTTCGATCGGCAGGCCGAACACTTGCAAGTTGGAGACCGAGACCGAGCCCGAAGGCGTGTCCAGCGTGAACCACTTGATTCGCAGGAACATCCAGTCAGAGAAAAACTGTGCCGCTAGCGTCGTGACCGCGAGGTACAGACCCTTCACGCGCAGGCTGGGCAGCCCGAACAGGATGCCGAATGCGGTGGCGCACAGGCCGCCGAGGATCAGCGCCGGTACGAGCGGCAAGCCTGGAAGGCGCATGAAGAAGTTGTATGCCCCGTAGGCGCCGACGGCCATGAAGGCGCCCGAGCCAAGCGAGATCTGGCCGCAATAGCCCACCAGGATGTTCACGCCCAGTGCGGCAAGCGACATGATCAGGAAGGGGATGACGATGGCGCGGAACAGATAGTCGCTCGCGACGACGGGCACGACCAGGAACGCGATGACGAGGATCAGCAGGATCGCAAACCGGTCCTGCGCGATCGGGAAGATCTGCTGGTCGGCGTGGTAGCTGGTCTTGAACTGGCCGTTTTCTCTGTAGATCATGTTTTTAGTCGGTTGGGGTCAGAGCACATTTGCTGCGCAAATCGTGATCTGAACCGCAAGATTCACACTCGATCAATAATTTTTTCGCCGAACAGCCCCTGGGGACGAATCAGCAGGAACCCGAGCGCGAGCACGTAGGCAAACCAGATCTCGATGCCGCCACCGAGGTAGGGACCGAGGAACACTTCGGCAAGCTTCTCGCCCACGCCCAGGATCAGCCCGCCGACGATGGCGCCCGGGACCGACGTGAGCCCGCCCAGGATCACCAGCGGCAAGGCTTTAAGTGCCAGCACCGAGAGCGAAAACTGAACGCCCAACTTGCTGCCCCAAATAATTCCGGCCACCAGCGCCACGAAACCAGCCACGCTCCACACGATCACCCATATCCGATTGAGCGGGATGCCGATAGACTGCGCCGCCTGGTGGTCGTCGGCCACCGCGCGCAGGGCGCGGCCAGTGCCGGTGTACTGGAAGAAAGCGGCGAGCGCGGCGACGAGCGCGCCCGCAATCACCGCCGCCGCCATGTCTTCCTTGTTGATCAGCAAGCCGCCCTGGAACACGTCCTGCAAGAGGAAGATCGGATCCTTAGGCATGCCAATGTCGATCTTGTAGATCGACGAGCCGAAGATGGTTTGCCCGAAGCCGTCGAGAAAATATGACACGCCCAGTGTCGCCATGAGCAGCGCGACGCCTTCCTGATTCACCAGCTTGCCCAGCACCAGCTTTTCCACCAGCCAAGCCACGATCACCATGATGACGAGCGCGGCGAGAAAGGCCAGAACGTTCGGCAGCCACTTGCCGGTGAGGCCGGTCCATTGCGGGATCCATTCGGAGAAGCGGGCCATCGCGAGCGCTGCGAACAGCACCATCGCGCCCTGCGCGAAGTTGAAGACGCCGGACGCCTTGAATATCAGCACAAAGCCGAGCGCGACCAGCGAATAGAGCATGCCCGACATCAGGCCGCCGATGAGTGTTTCCAGGAATGGGCCCATAGTCTCGAGTCAGTTGCCGCCGGGCCGCCCCAAGGCGACTGAAGCCCCCTCGGGGGGCAGCGTATTACACGCAGTGAAAAGCGTGGGGGTCATTTCAGTGGCTGGTTCCCAGGTAGGCCTTGATGACCTCCGGGTTGTTGCGGACTTCACCGGGCGTCCCGTCGCCGATCTTTCTGCCGTAGTCCAGCACCACCACACGATCGCTGATGTCCATCACCACGCCCATGTCGTGCTCGATCAGGACCACGGTGGTGCCGAACTCGTCGTTCACGTCCAGGATGAAGCGGCACATG
>JBKJTX010000489.1:0-3030 GCA_046590315.1 Ramlibacter sp.
CTGCCGCTGACGATGATCGACGGCAGTCCCGTCGTTCCTCTGCCCTCACTGACGCGCGACAATCAGCTGGCGCTGAAACGAGTCCTCGACGTGGTGCTGGCCGGTGGCGCGTTGATCGCGCTGATGCCGCTACTGCTCGGCATTGCGCTCGCCATCAGGCTCAGTGGCAAGGGCAACGTGCTGTTCCACCAGTCCCGCCCTGGGCTGAATGGCAAACCGTTCCAGCTGCTGAAATTCCGTACCATGCACCAGGACGCCTGCGATGCCGATGGCCTCAAGCAGGCAACCAGCAACGACGAGCGGGTGACGCAAGTCGGAAAATTCCTTCGCGCCGCCAGCCTCGATGAGTTGCCGCAATTGTGGAACATCCTGGTCGGTGAAATGTCCATCATCGGGCCCCGCCCGATGGTCGCCGGCATGCTGGCGGTCGGGCGCGACTATCGCGAACTCGTCCCCTATTACGACTTCCGCCTGTTGATGAAGCCCGGTCTGTCGGGCTGGGCACAGGCCAATGGTTTCCGCGGCCCGACCGACAGCCTTGGTCCGGCCATTGCTCGTATCGACCACGACTGCGCTTACATCCAGAATTTTTCGGTAGCCCTGGATATCAAGACCATCGCGAAAACCCTGGTGCGCGAGTTCATCACTGGAACGGGCGTGTAGCGACTACGCCCGGGTTGCGTTTAGTAGGAGTTCTGGTGGAAAGACGTACGGCACTCGTGACCGGGATCACCGGTCAGGATGGGGCATACTTGGCGCGGCTGCTGCTCGCCCAGGGCTATAGTGTGCATGGCATCAAGCGGCGATCGTCATCGTTCAACACCGGCCGTATCGAGGACATCTACCAGGATCCGCATGAGCCGGATCCTCGCCTGGTGCTGCATCACGGCGATATGACGGACGCCACCAACCTGATCCGCATCGTCCAGGAAGTGCAGCCTGACGAGATCTACAACCTTGCGGCGCAAAGCCATGTAGCGGTGAGCTTCGAAACACCGGAATACACCGCCAATGCCGACGCCCTCGGCCCGCTTCGCCTGCTCGAGGCGATCCGCATCCTCAAGCTCGAAGACAAGACCCGGTTCTACCAGGCCTCCACCTCTGAACTCTTCGGCCTCGCGCAGGAAGTGCCGCAGAAGGAGACCACCCCGTTCTACCCGCGCTCGCCCTACGCCGCCGCCAAGCTTTACGCCTACTGGATCGTGGTGAACTACCGCGAAGCCTACGGCATGTATTGCTGTAACGGCATCCTGTTCAACCACGAGAGCCCGCTGCGCGGCGAAACCTTCGTCACCCGCAAGATCACCCGCGCCGCCGCCGCCATCCGTCTCGGCAAGCAGCAGAAGCTGTTTCTCGGCAATCTCGATGCCCGCCGCGACTGGGGCCATGCCGAGGAATATGTACGCGGCATGTGGATGATGCTGCAGCAGGAAACCCCCGAGGATTTCGTGCTGGCGACCGGCGAGACCACCTATGTCCGCCAGTTTGTCGAATGGGCCTTTTCCGATGTCGGCATCACCCTTGAGTGGAAGGGCGAGGGCATCGACGAGAAGGGCTACGACCAGCGCACCGGCCGCTGCCTGGTCGAGGTCGACGCGCGCTATTTCCGACCCACCGAGGTGGACCTGCTGATCGGTGACCCGACCAAGGCCCACACCAAGCTCGGCTGGCGGCACGAGAAATCGGCCCGCGAGATCGCCCGCGAAATGGTCAGCGAGGACCTCAAGCTGATGATGACCTCGACAGTCCTGAAGGAGGCCTGATGTACGCCCTGCCCGGCAAGCGGATCTGGGTGGCGGGCCACACCGGCATGGTGGGCGGCGCGGTGTCGCGCCGGCTGCAGGGCGAAGGCTGCACCCTGGTGACCGCGCGGCGTTCGGAACTCGACCTCACCCGCCAGGCCGACGTCGAGCGCTTCGTTCGCGAGAGCAAGCCCGATGCCATCATCCTGGCGGCGGCGCGGGTCGGCGGCATCCTTGCCAACGACACCCATCCGGCGGATTTCCTGTTCGACAATCTGGTGATCGAAACCAACATCTTCGGCGCCGCTCATGCCGGCAATGTCAACCGGCTGCTATTCCTCGGCTCGAGCTGCATCTACCCTCGCCTTGCCCCGCAACCGATCACCGAAGATGCACTGCTCACCGGCCCTCTGGAGCCCACCAACGAGTGGTACGCTGTCGCCAAGATTGCCGGCATCAAGCTCGCCGAGGCCTATCGCAGGCAGCACGGGCGCGACTACATCTCCGCCATGCCGACCAATCTCTATGGCCCGGGCGACAATTTCGACCTCACCTCCAGTCACGTGCTGCCGGCGCTGATCCGCAAGGCGCACGAGGCCAAGCTCCGCGGCGACGCCACGCTCACCATGTGGGGAACCGGCACGCCGCGCCGCGAGTTCCTGCATGTCGACGACTGTGCCGATGCGCTGGTCTATCTGCTGCAGCACTATTCGAGCCCCGGTCATGTCAATGTCGGCTCCGGCACCGATCTCAGCATTCTCGAGCTGGCCCAGTTGGTCTGCCGCGTCGTCGGCTTCACCGGCGAGATCGTCCACGACCTGAGCAAGCCCGACGGCACGCCGCGCAAGCTGATGAGCGCCGACAAGCTCCGCGGCATGGGCTGGTCACCGCGCATCGAACTCGCCGATGGCATCGCCGAGACCTACAACTGGTTCCTGTCGCACCAGTCGGAGGTGCGCGCGGCATGAAGGTCCTCATCCTCGGCCTCAACTACGCGCCAGAGCGCATCGGCATCGCGGTCTATACGACCGGCATGGCCGAGGCGCTTGCGGTTGCGGGGCACAAGGTGCGGGTCGTGGCCGGGCAACCCTATTATCCGGCGTGGAAGATCATGCCGGGACACCGTGCTTGGGCGTTTTCGCGCGAAACCCGGAACGGCGTCGAAGTCCTGCGTGCCCCGCACTACATCCCGGCGATCCCGACCGGCAAGCGACGGCTGCTGCACCACGCGACCTTCGCGACGACCGCGCTGCTGCCCATGCTGTGGGACGGCCTCGTCTGGCGCCCC
>JBKJTX010000378.1:0-11942 GCA_046590315.1 Ramlibacter sp.
GCTTGGGCTCCAGCTCAGCTTGACGGAACAGGTCCACCAGCGCCACGTGCGGCTGCGAGCCGCGCTGAAAAGTGAGGATGTCCAGATCGGTCAGGTCTGACAGCCGGTACAGGCGACGGCGCTGTTGCTGTGCATTGCCGACAAACACCATCTCCATCGGCGGCAGCGCCTTGCTGCGCAGACCTTCCATCGATGCGGGCAGCGCCGCAAAGATCAGATCAAGCGCGCCGCGGCGGATCTGGTCCAGCAGCACGGGCGTGGTTTCCACCGTGAGCTCGAGTTCCAGTCCTTGGTGGTCGTTGCGCAACTTCTCGATCATCGGGATCAACCAGGAGTGGAGCACCGATTCGATCGCACCGAGGCGCAGCGTCATGGCCTGCGGCGCGCCCGAGCCCATTTCTGATTTCACTTCACGCTGCAGTTCCAGCAGGCGCTCCGCATAGGTGACGAAGCGCAAGCCCGCCACAGTGAGGCGAAATTGCTTGTCGCGCCGGTCCAGCAGCAGCACACCCAGCTCCTCCTCCAACGCGGCGATACGGCTGGACATTGCAGATTGCGTGAGGAACAGTTTTTCTGCCGCCCGCGTAACGCTCTTAAGCGACGCCACCCAATAGAATGCCTCGACGAAGCGCAGGTTCATGCGCTCATCCCTGTCACCCTGGGCGAAAACTGCGCGGGCAAAGGGGGCGCCGAGGGAAATTCCGATGGCGCAGGTCCGGCAATTGCATTTATTCTCGCCATTTCGTCCATTCCAGCATTCTCCCGGAGAGACCATGAAACTCAAACACATCCTGCCCGTGCTTGCCCTGGCCACCGGCACCGCCGCCTTCGCGCAAACCAAGTGGGATCTTCCCGCGGCCTACGCGCCGACCAACTTCCACACCGAGAACCTCGTGCAGTTCGCCAGCGACGTCGACAAGGCATCGGGCGGCAAGCTCAAGATCCAGGTCCACGCGAACGCGTCCCTCTTCAAGGCCAACGAGATCAAGCGCGCCGTTCAAGGTGGCCAAGCGCCGATCGGTGAAGTGCTGCTGGTCAACTTCGAAAACGAAAATCCGATTTACGGCGCTGACGGCATTCCTTTTCTGGCGACCGGCTATGCCGACGCCCGCAAGCTTGCTGCCGCCCAAAAGCCCGTGCTGGACAAACTGCTCGGCGCGCAGGGCATGAAGCTGCTCTACACGGTGGCGTGGCCGCCGCAGGGCATCTACACCAACAAGGAGCTGAACAGCGTGGCCGACATGAAGGGTTTGAAGTGGCGCGCTTACAGCCCAGCCACCGCCAAGATCGCCGAGCTGGTCGGCGCAGTGCCCGTGACCATCCAGGCGGCCGAACTGTCGCAGGCGCTGGCGACCGGCGTTGTCAACAGCTACATGAGCTCGGGCTCGACAGGATACGACTCCAAGACCTACGAAAGCATCAAGATGTGGTACGACACGCAGGCTTGGCTGCCCAAGAACGCGGTGATCGTGAATACCGCCGCGTTCAATGCGCTTGATAAGCCGACACAGGATGCCTTACTCAAAGCCGCCGCCGACGCCGAGTCGCGCGGATGGAAAGTGAGCGAAGAAAAGAACCAGTGGTATGTCAACGCATTGACCGAGAAGGGCATGAAGATCATGAAACCCTCGCCGCAGTTCATGGGCGAGCTGAAGAAAATTGGCGCGACGATGTTGCAGGAGTGGGAAGCCAAGGCCGGGCCCGATGGCGCGGCAGTGATCTCGTCGTTCAGGAAATAAGCGCACCCGCATGCGCCGATTCCTGGACCGGCTTTACCTCGCCTCCGGCGCGCTCGGCGGCGCGTTCATTGCCTTCATTTGCTTTGTCATGATCGCGCAGAGCATCCTGCGCGAGTTCGGCGTGCGCACCGGCGCCTCGAACGACGTGGTGGCGTGGTCTTGCGCCGCTGCGTCCTTCTTCGCCATGGCGCATGCCTTCAAGCATGGCGACTTTGTTCGGGTCACGCTGCTGCTCGAGTCTCTCCCCCCCCGGGTGCGCCGCTACGCCGAAATTGCCTGCCTCATGATTGCGGCAGTGTCGGTCGGCTATCTCGCCTTCTGGGCGAACAAGTTCACCTATGACAGCTGGCGCTTTCATGAGGTGGCGCAGGGCCTGCTGCCCATTCCCATCTGGATCCCGCAGGCAAGCTTCGCGATCGGCTCGATCCTCCTTTTGGTCGCGGTGCTCGACGAACTGGTGATCGTGCTGCGCGGCGGCAAGCCGACCTACGTGGTGGCGGTCGAACAGCGCCACGCCAAGGGCGACTTCTCGTCCGACCTCTAGGCATCCCCCAAACGATGGACATCCTTCTCATCGGCGGCCTGCTGCTGCTCATCATGATGGTGTTGCTCTCCGGCGGCGTCTGGATCGCCATGACGCTGGCGATTTGCGGCTGGGTCGGCCAGGCGTTCTTCACCACCACCGCCACCGGCAACAACCTCTTCTCCGCGTTTTGGGAGAGCAACGCCAGCTGGGAACTCGCCGCCCTGCCCCTCTTCATCTGGATGGGCGAAATCCTCTTTCGCAGCAAGTTGTCGGAGGAGATGTTCGAGGGCCTGCGGCCCTGGCTCAACCGCGTGCCCGGCCGCCTGATGCATACGACCATTCTGGGCTGCGGCATCTTCGGTTCGGTCTCGGGCTCGTCGGCCGCCACTTGCGCGACGATCTCGAAAGTTGCGTTGCCCGAGCTGCTCAAGCGCGGCTACAGCGAAAAAATCGCGCTGGGCTCGCTCGCCACTGCCGGCACCTTGGGCATATTGATCCCGCCGTCCATCACCATGGTGGTGTACGCAGTGGCGGCCGATGCATCCATTATTCGCGTCTTCCTGGCTGGATTCTTGCCCGGGTTCTTGCTGATGGCCCTTTTTTCGGGCTACACCATCTGGTGCAGCCTGCGCCACCCGGACGAAGTGCCGCCGGCCGACCCGCCGACAACTTTCATGGAAAAGATTCGCCTGTCGGGCAATCTGATTCCCTGCGCGGCTCTCATCATCTTCATCGTCTGGGTGCTGATCGCCGGTTATGCCACTGCCACCGAGTGCGCTGCCTATGGCGTGGCCGGTTCGCTGGCTCTGGCCTGGTGGAGCAAGTCGCTCACCTGGCAGACTTTTTGTGACGGGTTGATGGGCACGACGCGCACCAGTTGCATGATCATGTTCATCCTGGCGGGCGCTTCGTTCCTCACCAAGACCATGGCGTTCACCGGCATCCCGCGCGAACTTGCCAATTGGGTCGACGCCATGCACCTGTCGCCTTACATGCTGATCGGCGTGCTGACAGTGGTCTACCTCATTTTGGGCACGGCCCTCGATGGCATCAGCATGATCGTACTGACCAGCGCCGTGGTCCTGCCGATGATCCAGAAGGCCGGCTTCGACCTCGTGTGGTTCGGCATCTTCATCGTGTTGCTGGTGGAGATCGCCGAGGTCACGCCGCCCGTTGGATTCAACCTCTTCGTGCTGCAGAACATGACCGGCAAGGACAGCAACACGATCGCGAAGGCGGCCATCCCGTTCTTCTTTTGCCTGGTGGTTTGCATCGTGCTGATCACCGCCTTTCCGCAGATCGTCACCATCCTGCCCGACATGGTGATGGGCAAGCAAAAGTAGCGTTGTTTACTTTTTGGCGTTGGGAAAGAACAGCTGCTCGCCGTTGATCCGGTACGCCGCAATCGCCCCCTGCCCCGCCGGTGACACGAGCCAATCCACGAATGCCTGCGCGGGCCGCGTCTTCACGTGCGGATGACGCGCCGGGTTCACCACCATCACACCGTATTGATTGAAGAGCCGTTGGTCGCCCTCCACCAGAATGGCCAAGTCGGCCGGGTTCCTGAAACTGAGCCAGGTGCCGCGGTCCGCCAACAGATACGCGTTGGCTGAACTCGCGATGTTGAGCGCCGCGCCCATGCCGCAACCGCACTCCCGGTAGCCCCGACCTTTGCCACCGCCGGCGAGGGACCAGTAGCGAAGCTCGGCCGCATGCGTGCCGCTGCGGTCGCCGCGGGAGACGAATGGCGCATCGGTGCCGGCGATTTTCTGCAAGGCCTGGACAACGTCATTGCCGCGCGCGCCCGCAGCGTCGGCGCGCGGACCGATCAGCACGAAGTCGTTGTACATCACGGCACGGCGAGCGAGCGCGCCGCCCTCGGCGACGAATTTCTCTTCGGCGACTTGGTCGTGCACGAACAGCACATCGGCATCACCGCGACGCGCGATGTCGATCGCCTGCCCCGTGCCCACCGCGACCACCTTGACCTCGATGCCGGTGGCCTTCTTGAACTGCGGAAGCAGGAAACCGAAGAAGCCCGACTGCTCGGTCGATGTGGTGGAGGCCACCGTGAGGGTTTCAGCACTGGCCAACCCGAACGTCAACGCGAGACCCACAACCGCGAGCCACCTCACGCAATCTCTCCCTTGAGGAACAAGTCCGCCTCGGGCGACACCTGGGCCAGCGCTGGGCGGTCAAAAAATTCCTGCACCGGCAGGTCGGCCAGCACGCGGCCTCGTTCCAGGTAGACGACGCGCGTTGCCAACCGCTTGACCTGGCCAAGGTTGTGGCTTGCAAACACCAGCGTCATGCCGCCTTGGGCGAACTGCGCGAGCAGCGCCTCGACCTCGCGTTTGGCATGCGGGTCCAGGTTGGAGGTCGGCTCGTCAAGGAACAACACGTCAGGCGCGATGGCCCAGGCGCGTGCCAGCGCCACACGCTGCTGCTGACCCCCTGAAAGCGCACGCGCGTTGCGATGTGCCTCGCCGCCCAAGCCGACGCGCACCAACGCGGCAAGGGCTTCAACCTTCGCCCGCGCCCACGGCATCCCACGAATCCACAAGCCGAGCGCCACGTTGTTGAGTGCTGCGGTGCGCAGCATGAACGGATCCTGGAACAACATGGCTTGGCGCGTCACGCTGTCACGCACAACCCATCCGACATTCGGGGTGAGTAACCCGTGCAGCACGCGCAGCAGCGTGCTCTTGCCCGAACCGTTGCTGCCGACCAGCGCCACGCGCTCGCCGGCAGACACTCGCAAGTACACGTTGTCCAGCGCTCGCACGGCGCCAAAACGCACCCCCGCCCCATTCAAGGTGATCAGCGCCGTCATGCCGCTGCGCCCTGCAACACTACCCGGGGCTCGTCGCGCATCGCGCGCCAGCGCCGCACCAGCGCGATCAGCGCATTGAGCGCCAGGACCACAGCAAGCAGCACCAGCCCCAAGGCAAGCGCAAGCGGCAAGTCGCCTTTGCTGGTTTCCAGGGCGATGGCGGTCGTCATGACGCGGGTGAAGCCCTCGATGTTGCCGCCAACGATCATGACCGCGCCGACTTCCGAGATCGCGCGACCAAAGACCGCAATCGCCACGGTGAGCAAGGCATAGCGCTCGTCCCAGCCCAGGAGCAGGCTGCGCAAAAACGTTCCGGCTCCCAGCGAGCGCAGTTGCTCCCCATGGGCCCGCTCAGCGTCTTCGACCCCCTGACGCGCCAGCGCCGCCGCGACCGGCAGCACCAGGATGGCCTGCGCCAGCACCATCGCCTTGAACGAAAACAGCCAACCCAGAAAACCCAACGGACCGGAACGCGAGAGCAGCAGGTACACCACCAACCCCACCACCACCGACGGCAGGGCCAGCAGTGTATTGAGCAATACCAGAAGCGCGCCTCGCCAGCGAAAGCGCGCAGTACCTAACCAGGCGCCCAACGGCAGGCCGATAGCGCACGCCAGCGCGCACGCAAGCGCGCTCACGGCCAACGAGCGCACGACGATGGCAACCAGTGCCGGGTCGGCAGCGGCGATCAACGCGAACGCGGTCGACGCACTGTCCAGAAACGGGGTCATTCCGGCATTTCCGCTCACAACGCGCAGGTTCGAAAACCCACGAAGGCATCGTCGCGCTGCGGCAAGGCAAAGCTGCGGAACTTGGGATGTTTCATTCGTCCACGCGTGGCAAAAGAGGCGCCGCGCTGCACCCGCCCGCGGCCGAACAGCAATTGCGCTTCCAGGTCCGAGTGGGCGGTCCAGGGGTCCGGCGCGAAACCGGGCCAGGGCCGCAAGGTACTGGCCGTCCATTCGCGCACGTCGCCCCAACGGAAGCCCCGCCGCCCGGCTTGATGCGCGGCTTTCTCCCACTCCACCTCGGTCGGCAAGCGACGGCCGGCCCAGCGCGCCCAGGCATCCGCTTCCCACCAGCTTGCATGCATGACGCTCTGGCTGCCCGCCATGCGCGTGGATTTGCCGAACAGCATCTGCATCACCGCGCCGCTGGCGGAGCCGATCTGCTCCACATGGCGCGGGCCGCGCCGGCCTTCGGCTCCGGCTTCACGTTGCAGCCAGTCCCAGCCGTGGGGCTGCCAAAATTCGGCGCGGTCATAGCCACCGTCGTCCACGAACTCGACGTACTGAGCCCACGTGACGGGTTGCGCGTCGATCTCGAACTCAGGCACGTCGACGTCATGCGCCCACTTTTCCACGTCGAAAACGAAGCCCCCCGGCGACGCGCCCAGCAGCCAGCTGCCTGCCGGGATCAGCATCGGGCCACGCGGCTGCACGCCCGAAGGCAGTGCCATCTGGAGCGGCAGAGCGAGCGACTGCGCCAGCACGACCAACTGCTCGCAGCGCATGTCCTCGTGGAACAGGGCGGCGCGAAAGAAGTAGAGCGCGTCGTCGTCTTCCGGCGTTTTCTCCAGCAGCTCCAGCGTGCTTTCCAGCGTGTGCAGCAGGTAGGCGCGCACCGATTCCAAGTCCGGGAGATCGAGGCCCCAACGCGCGCCGTGCGCCGCCAGCGCGGGGTTGAACCAACGGTCTGCGCTGGGCTCGATCGAAGCGAGCCGTACCGCGTTGGCCGGGCAGGCGCGGCCCAGTGCGCGCTGCGGATTGCGGCCGATCCAGTACTCGGCCAGCCACGCGACGTGCCCGGCAAGCCACAGCGGCAGTTCGAGATCGGCTCGTTCGGGCACCTTCAGACCGCCCTTGCCGGTCGAATCTTCAAAGTGGGCCAGCAGCGTCAAGGTGTGGTTGCGGGCATCCATCAGGGCGAGCGACAGTAGCTCACAGCCCGCATGGCGCATATCATGCGTATCGATCGAGGCGGGATTCGCCTGGGGAACAGCAGGAGGCATGGCGTCTATCCTCGGTCGGGTAAACCCGAAATTGCCTCGTCAGGCTTTCTTCAGGGCCTGGCGCGTGCAGGGCGTAGCATTTAGGGTTAAACCTCGCGCTTTCATTAAATCGCATTTTACGGAGCCACGCAGTGTCAGCACTCCTCAAACTTTCTCTTGCGGTCGACTGGCTGAGCGAGCGTCTTGGTTGGGCCGCTTCCGTGGCAGTGCTGCTGACAGCGCTGATTTCCGCCGGCAACGCCTTCGTGCGGTACTTGCTGGACATCAGCTCGAACGGCTGGCTCGAAATCCAGTGGTATCTCTTTGCCGGCATCGTGATGCTCGGCGCCCCCGTGGTGCTGCGTCTGAACGAACATGTGCGCGTCGACCTCATCTACGGCAAGCTCAAAGGCAATGGCCCGGTGTACGTCGATCTGTTCGGGTTGATTTTTTTCCTGATGCCCGTGATGACACTGCTTGCCTATCTGTCTTGGCCGTTGCTGGTGAAGATGTACATCACCCACGAAATGTCCAACAATGCCGGCGGCCTTGTTCGCTGGCCCGCCATGTTGATGCTGCCCCTTGGATTCGGCCTCATGTTTCTGCAGGGGCTGTCGGAGATCGTGAAGCGAATCTGCTACCTCAACGGCACCTACCAGATGGACACCCACTACGAGAAGCCCGTTCAATAGAACAAGTGGCTCTTCCAGAAAACCTATAAGCAATACCCGGGACCCACACCATGCAGATGGAAAACTTTGCGCCGTTCATGTTCGGCGCCCTCATCCTGATCATGCTGATCGGGTTTCCGGTGGCGTTTTCGCTGGCCGCGCTGGGCCTGGGCAGCGGCTTCTACGCCATCCAGATGGGGTGGTTTCCTGCCAGCTTCATGGCCAACCTGCCGCTCAACGTCTTCGGCATCCTGTCCAACGACTTGCTGCTGGCCATTCCGTTCTTCACCTTCATGGGTGCGATTCTCGAGAAGTGCGGGTTGGCCGAGGACATGCTGGACTCGATGGGCCAGTTGTTCGGCACCGTGCGCGGGGGCCTGGGCTACTCGGTCATCATCGTCGGCTTCATTCTTGGTGCCATCACGGGCACCGTGGCCGGCCAGGTGATCGCCATGGCGCTCATCTCCATGCCGGTGATGATTCGGTACGGCTACAACATGCGCTACACCACCGGCGTGCTGGCGGCTTCCGGCACCATCACGCAGCTGGTGCCGCCTTCTCTGGTGCTGGTGGTGATGGCCGACCAGTTGGGCCGCTCCGTGGGCGACATGTACAAAGGCGCATGGGGCCCTTCCATACTCCAGGTGCTGATCTTCGCGCTCTACACGTTTGCACTCGGCATCGTCAAGCCGCACCACATTCCGGGCATTCCCAAGACGGCGCGCACCATGAGCGGCTTTAGGCTGTGGATGAAATGCCTGCGCGGCATCATTCCGTCGGCCATCCTCATCTTCGCTGTGCTGGGCTCCATGGGCGGCTTGCCCGGCATGAGCTACGCCATCGCGACGCCGACGGAAGCCGGCGCCATGGGCTGCGTGGGGGCATTGGTGCTCGCCGCCATCCATCGCCGACTGAGCTGGACCCTGACGTGGCAGGCCATGGTGGGCACCATGCGCCTCACGGCGATGGTGGTGTTCATCCTGATCGGCTCGCGCGTGTTCTCGATGGTGTTCCAGGGCGTCGACGGCGCGAAGTGGGTCGAACACCTGCTCACCGGCCTGCCTGGCGGCCAGGTCGGCTTTTTGATCGTCGTCAACATCTTCATTTTCTTCCTCGCGTTCTTCCTGGACTTCTTCGAGATCGCCTTCATCATCTTGCCGATGCTCGGCCCCGTCGCCAACAAGATGGGCATCGACCTCGTCTGGTTCGGGGTGCTCCTGTGCGTGAACATGCAGACCAGCTTCATGCACCCGCCGTTCGGCTTCGCGCTGTTCTATTTGCGTGGCATCGCCGACACCCTCTACAAGGAAAAGCGGATCGAAAAACCGGTGCTCTCCAACGACATCTACATGGGCGCGATCCCGTGGGTGTTGATGCAGGTTCTGCTGGTGGCCATCGTGATCTTCGTGCCGGAGACGGTCACGGTCTTTCTCGACAAGGAACAGAAGGTCGACATCGACAAGGTCAAGATCGAGATTCCCGTGGAGGCGCTGGACAAGGCGCCGCCCGAGCTCAAGGCCGGCGAAACGCAAGGCCAGCGCGACACGCAGACAGCGGACGAAGAGCAAAAGAAACTCGACGAGCTGTTCGGCAACCCCAAAAAGTGAACGAGACGCCCGTCGAAGCGCTGGGACCGCCGCCCTTTCGCTTCACACCGTCGGGGCCGGGCGGCGCAGTCGAAGGCCCGGCGTTCTCGCCGTTTTTCAAGCTGCTCACCGTGCTGCTGGTAGGCGGAATCACCGGCTGGTTCGGCCAGCTCTGGTTGAACGGCAAGGTGACGGGCGGCGCAGTGTCCATCCTCACCTGGTTTCTCGCCGCGCTCGCGATGATGGCCTACACCTCGTGGTGGATCTACCGCAGCCGCACTTATCTGGACGCGCGCGAGCTGCGCCAGACCTGGGTGTGGGAAAAAAAGATGGCGCTGGGCGAGCTGGCCTATTGCAAGCTGGTGCGCGTGCGCGGCTTCGAATGGCTGATCGCCCCGCGCCTGTATGCACGAACGCTGACCGGGAAGTTTGCGGTGTTCTATGCAGCGGCTCCGCAGATGGTTGCGGAGTTCGAAAGGCTGGTGGTGGAGCTGAAGGCGTTTCGGGGGTTGTAGGGCTGCGGGGTCGAGGCAGTCGTCGCCCCGCGAGAGAGTGCGAGGTTTGCATGCGGGATAAGAACAATAATTGCTGGTGACTCCAGCGCTGTTTTGTTATAAATCAGCGACTTACTGCAGCAATAGGAGCAACAACTCAATGATTGTCATGCAGATATATACCGCAGGGGTGCGGTATACATTACGTTCGACCTCACGGCGGTGCGGAGCGATAATCTGCTGAATGGAGTGAAACATGGAACTGACCGCTGTGCTTACCCCCGCCGAAGAAGGCGGCTTTGTCGCGCTTAATCCGGAAACCGGAACCACCACCGAAGGCGAGACGGTAGAAGAGGCGGTGGCCAACCTGCGCGAAGCCACCATGCTGTACCTGTCGGAGTTTCCGCTGCCTATTGGCGGGCACCCTGTTGTGACGGTCTTTACGGTTCCTACGCCCGGCCATGCCTAAGCTGCCTCGGATCTCGGGCGCTGATGCGCAGCGAGCTCTGGAGCGGTTGGGGTTCGTCAAGCTTCGCCAAAGTGGCAGTCACGTCATCATGCGGCGCGAATCCAAGGGGTGTGTTGTGCCCATGCATGCGGAGTTGAAGGTCGGTACGCTGGCTGGCCTTCTTCGCCAGGCCGAGGTGGCGCCCGAAGAGTTCATCGCGGCGTTGAAGCAATGAGGTCGAACAAGTCCTTCGACGCGGACACACAACTCAGGGCTGCGCCTCCGGCGCGTGTGTTGTGCGCCGGTCAAGTCCAACGTTATGTCGCCTGGGAGCTCCGTTGACTGCACCAGCTGAAATCCTTAGTCTCGTTTCTGGTAGTGGCAACAGCTTCCACTCCCGCGTCGCGCGCTGGCTGCACGCTCAGGGCTGGCATGTTGTGGTTAGTCCCTACTACATGGACCAGACGCAGAACAAGGCGCGCGAGATTGACTTAGTAGCAGAGAAAGCGTGGCCTGTAACGGACATGTGGGGCCATCGCGCCGGCGACGTCGTAATCCGCCTCTATGTCGAGTGCAAGTTCGTTCCGACCTACTCGGTATTCTGGTTCACTGAAAAGAACATGCAGTCCGCGCGCGAGCTCGTGTGCACTCAAACGGGCTTCCAGACGGATAACATGTACACGAATGGGCACCACTATTTGGCGCACAGCAAGCGAGTCGCCAAGTTGTTTGCGACGCCTGTATCGAAGAATAGCGAGACAGACCCGTACTACAAAGCGTTGAGTCAGGTTCTCAATGCGACTGTAGCAATGCGAGGAGGTCCGGTGACTTTGCCGGCGCTGCAGCGGCGAGGCAGGGGAGCCTTAGCGGTTCTTGAGATGCCCGTTGTAGTGTGCAGCTCTTTCGCCCAGATGTACGGTGTCGATTTCTACGCCGATTCGCCACCCGAGATTGTCACTGACAACTTTCAACTTGAGGTTCAGTATGCGTACTTGGACCGAGCAGGAGAGCAGCGCAATCAGTACCTGTTGTTGGATTTTGTTGAATACGACAAGCTCGCAGACTTCATGGCCCTTCTCCACAGCGACGGGGAGGCCGCGGCGTTCTTTGCCGAGCAGGAGAATGAGGAAAGGGGAGAGGAGAACTGATGCTGCGACATAACCTGTCGGTCACCGCGGACGCCTTGCGGGGTCCGCGCGCTTCGCACGCTACTTTCGCAAATCGCCGGTTACCTTCGCGTTATACCGCTTGGAAGGTGCTAGCTTGTGCAAGCGAGGTATTACGAGTGTGGCTGTGGGGGTAGTGCTTCTCGTGGCCGGCGCATGGATGCTTTACACGGAGAAGGTAATCGCGCGCGCGCCATCGTTGGGGACGCGAGAGAATAGCCCCATTCTGTTTTGGGTTGAGTTTGGAGCATTCGCCGTAGTGGGCCTTGTTATGAGCGCGCACGGCGCGGCCTGCGTATTCGGTGTTGCCTCCTCTTTTGTCGCGGCTGTGGACCGAACAGCCGAACGCCTTGTCCGCGTGTTCTTGCCGTGGAGAGCGAAATGAGTTGCGCCAGAGGCACGCGGCATAACAAGTCGCTCGACACGGAAACACAACTGCAGGCTGCGGCTTCGCCGCTCTGGTTGTTTTCCGGTCAGCTCCAACGTTAG
>JBKJTX010000388.1:0-3156 GCA_046590315.1 Ramlibacter sp.
GGTGAAGGTCCTGCAGGTGCTGGACCTGAACCTCGAGCTGGAAAGCGCGCTGGTCGGCGGAGCCGCTTATGAAGCGCACGGCCATCCGCTGCCGGAGTCGACGCTGAAACTTGCGAAGGATGCGGACGCGATCCTGTTCGGCGCCGTCGGCGACTGGAAGTACGACAAGCTCGACCGGCCGCTGCGACCCGAGCAGGCGGTACTGGGCCTGCGCAAGAACCTGGGTCTCTTCGCCAATTTCCGCCCCGCGATTTGCTATGACGAACTGGTGTCGGCCTCGAGCCTCAAGCCGGAACTCGTGTCGGGGCTGGACATCCTCATCATCCGTGAGCTGACGGGCGACATCTACTTCGGCCAGCCACGCGGCCGCCGCACCGCGGTGGACGGGCACTTCCCCGGTGCCGAAGAGGCCTTCGACACGATGCGCTACTCGCGCCCCGAGATCGAGCGCATCGCACGCGTCGCCTTTGAAGCTGCTCGCAAGCGGAACAAGCATTTGACCAGCGTCGACAAGGCGAACGTACTCGAAACTTTTCAGCTGTGGAAGGACGTCGTCACCGAAGTGGGAAAGGACTATCCCGACGTGACACTGGACCACATGTACGTCGACAACGCCGCCATGCAGCTGGTGAAGCAGCCCAAATTTTTCGACGTGGTCGTGACCGGCAACATGTTCGGTGACATCCTGTCGGACGCGGCCGCCATGCTGACCGGCTCCATCGGCATGCTGCCGTCGGCCAGCCTGAACGACAAGAGCCAGGGCCTGTACGAGCCCAGCCACGGCAGTGCGCCCGACATCGCGGGGCAAGGGGTTGCGAATCCTTTGGCTACAATATTGTCAGCCGCCATGATGCTCCGCTTCTCTTTCATCCAAGCCCCAGCCGCTGACCGTATCGAGTCTGCGGTGCAGGACGTACTCGCCTCGGGCTTGCGCACGGCGGACATCTACAGCGAAGGCACCAAGAAGGTCGGCACCCGCGAAATGGGCGACGCCGTCGTGGCCGCGCTCACCTCGACGATTACCAAGAAGACCACCAAGGGCTAGAAGCTCCGGTTCGTCGCGCCCCTCCCCGGCCGAACGAGCCGGGGAAACAAAAAGTTTGATTCAACTTTTGAAAGGGCGATGCAAATGAAACTCTCGAACGGACAACAACCGCTGGTCGGCCTCGTCGGCTGGCGCGGCATGGTCGGCTCCGTCCTCATGGACCGGATGCAGGCCGAAGGCGACTTCGCCCTGATCGAGCCGGTCTTTTTCTCGACGTCGAATGCCGGAGGCAAAGCCCCGGCACAGGCGAAGAACGTGCCCCACCTGAAGAACGCGCTCGACATCGAGGCCCTGAAGAAATGCGACATCGTCATCACCGCCCAAGGCGGCGATTACACCAGCGAGGTCTTCCCCAAGTTGCGCGCCGCGGGATGGAACGGTCATTGGATCGATGCCGCCAAGACACTGCGAATGAAGGACGATGCCGTCATCATCCTCGACCCGGTCAATATGCCCGTCATCAAGGCTGCGCTCGGCAGGGGCGGCCGAAACTGGATCGGCGGCAACTGCACCGTAAGCTGCATGCTGATGGGCGTGGGCGCGCTGTACAAAGCGGGCCTCGTCGAGTGGATGTCGAGCATGACCTATCAGGCGGCATCGGGCGGCGGCGCGCAGCACATGCGCGAACTCCTCACGCAGTTCGGCTCGTTAAATGCTGAAGTGAAGGCGTTGCTCAATGACCCGAAGTCCGCCATTCTCGAGATCGATCGCAAGCTCCTGGGGCGTCAGCGCAGCATGTCGGCCGGCGATATGGAGAACTTCGGCGTTCCGCTGGGTGGCTCGTTGATCCCCTGGATCGACAAGGACATGGGCGACGGCGTCAGCCTGGAGGAATGGAAAGCGGGCGCCGAGACCAACAAGATTCTCGGCCAGGGCGCGGCGTTCGGCACAGCCGAAACGCCAATTGACGGTTTCTGCGTGCGCGTGGGCACGATGCGTTGCCACAGCCAAGCCATCACATTCAAGCTGAAGAAAGACGTGCCGCTGTCGGATCTTGAGCAGCTGATCGCTCGCCTTGCCACCACTGGCCACTCTCATCCTGACTGACCAGCCATTCGACCTTGCCTCACCCCCGTACGGAGTACACCATGCCCGCCCGTAACAACGTTTTGGCTTTCGTCATGGCCGGCGGCGAAGGTTCGCGCCTGCACTCGCTGACCGCCAACCGCTGCAAACCGGCCGTGCCCTTTAACGGCAAGCACCGGATCGTGGACTTCGTGCTGTCCAATCTCGTGGCCCGGTTCATGCCGCAGCACTTCATCACCGTGGTTCCGCCGCAAATGCGCAACGGCCCGGAGTGGTTCCAGGGCACTGCCGACGCGGTCTATCAGAACATCCACCTGATCGAGAGTTTCAAGCCTGACATCGTCGCGGTCTTCGGCGCCGATCACATCTACCGCATGGACATCCGGCAGATGATCAATTTCCACTTTCAAAGCCGGGCGCAAGCCAGCGTCGCGACACTTCCGGTGCCT
Organism: Ramlibacter sp.; assembly: GCA_046590315.1. Classification (GTDB taxonomy): domain Bacteria; phylum Pseudomonadota; class Gammaproteobacteria; order Burkholderiales; family Burkholderiaceae_C; genus Ramlibacter. The sequence continues at coordinate 2,521 of JBKJTX010000388.1, forward strand.
CTTGCGCAATCCAGCCAGTTCGGCATCGTGGACATCGACGACAACCACCGCATCACCCAGTTTCAGGAGAAACCGGCCCGCTGCCAGCCGATGCCGGGCAGCCAGACGCATGCGCTCGCGTCCATGGGCAACTACATCTTCAACGCCGACGTGTTGCTGGCTGAGCTGCGCAAGATGCACGAGAGCGGCACCAGTGACTTCGGCAAGCACATCCTGCCCTCGATGGTGAAGTCGCACCGGCTGGTGGCGTATGACTTCAACACCAACTTGATCCCAGGCACCGAACCCTACGAGGAACACGGCTACTGGCGCGACGTGGGCACCATCGATGCCTACTTCGCCGCGCATTTCGATACGCTGGGCGCCGCGCCCAAGTTCCGCATGACCAACAGCGAATGGCCGATCTACGCGAGCCCCGACCAGGCCGAGTCGGCCCAGATCGAGAACGGCGTCCTCAACCGCTCGGTTGTCGGCTCGGGCAGCATCGTCGACGGCGCCACACTCGATCACGCGATGTTGCGCCGCTCCGTGATGGTGGAACGCGCCGCGCGGCTGGAACACTGCATCATCATGGAGCGGCGCAACATCGCGTGATCGAGTGTGGCGCCGTCGACGATGCTGCCCGAGCCGACAACC
>JBKJTX010000235.1:0-5167 GCA_046590315.1 Ramlibacter sp.
TGATCGCTTTCAGGGCGAGCACCGCGCCGATTCCGAGGCCGAAGCCGCCGAACACCGTCACCAGCCCCAGGGGCGCCGAGGAAAACGACGTCAGGTTGCTCCATGCGTAGCGGGCGAGCGCGGCGGTTCCCCAGCCGCTGCGGCCACCGGCGCGCGGCGCCACGTCGAACGGTACGCGCGCCGATTCATGGCCCAGCCAGCGAACGATGCCGCGAAAGAAGCGGCCGCGCTCGCCGAAACGCAGTACTTCGAGCACGACGTCGCGGTCCAGCAACTTGAAGTCGGTGTCCTCGTCCAGCCGCAGGCCCGAGAGCCGGGTGAATGTCCCGTAGAACGAGCGGGCGGCCAGGCGGCGCAACGGCCCTTCCTCGCCCCGTTCCCGCTTGACTCCTTCTGCGACCTTGAAGCCGCGACGCCACTGCTCGATCATCCCAGCCACCATCTCGGGCGGATGCTGCAAGTCGCCGTCAATGACCACCACGACCTCCGCCTGCGTGGTGTCGGCGGCCATTTGCAGGCCGGCATGGATGGCCGCTTCCTTGCCGAAGTTGCGCGTGAAGCTGAAGAAGCGAATCAACGGTTCGGCTGCCGTCAGTCTCTCGAGCGCCGCCCGACTTCCGTCCCTTGATCCGTCGTCGACGACGATCATTTCCACCTCGGTGCCGGGTGCGGCTTTGCGCACACGGGCCAGGATTTCAGGCAGCGCCCGGGTGAGGAGATCGGCTTCGTTGTAGACGGGAACGACAAGCACCAGGTGGCGGGGATGGGGCCTCATGCGGGTCCGCTCCTCGGCGACTGCGCCATCGCGACCTGGTGGATGGCCGAAGCCGTGTCGGCCCAGCTGGGCGCCCGAAACTCCTCGGCGATGCGCTGGTTGCGCTCGGCGACGGCCTGTGGGTTGCGCATGTAGTGCGCCAGGCGTTCAACCCATGCCGGTAAATCCCAAGGGTCCAGATACTCGGCCCACGGGCCACCCGCTTCCGGTAGCGAGGCGGCATTGGACGCGAGGCACAGCTTGCCCCACGCCAAGCTCTCGACCACGGGCAATCCCCAGCCTTCGTAGAGTGACGGGAACACCGTGAATGCGCAATGCCGGTAGAGCCACGCCAGTTCCTCGTCGGTCACATGGTTCAGTACCACGATATCGTCCTGAATGCGAGGGTCGAGGCTGAGGTCACCGAGCAAATCGTTCACGCCCCATCCGCGCATCCCGACGAAAACGAGCCGATGCGGCACGATCCCCTGATCGCGCAAGCGGGTCCACGCACGGTACAGGATCTCATGGTTCTTGCGCCGCTCGATCGTCGAGACATACAAGACAAACGGACGGTCATCGCCTGCCGATGCCAAGGCCGGTGGCGCCGATTGATCGGCCCCCGCCATCGATATGCTCGAGCCGAGTTCAATCACGTGGGTCGGCGGCTGTGGTCCACCCATGCGTTGCATCACGCTCTGGAAATCTCGCCGCGTGCACTCCGAGATGCAAAGCACCGCGTCCGCGCACCAGGCGAGATTGGCGAGATAGGCCCCGAAGCGCCCGGGGGAGAGCACACCCACAAATAGGTGCGGCAACAGCACGGGGATCGCGTCATAGCAAATCAGCGTGACGCGCAGCCCCTTCTCGCGTTTGGCCCGGTACAGGGCTTCCTGGTCAAGGTACTCCCAATCGGCGCCAAGCGAGACCCAGCTGTCTCCGGTCGCGAAGTCCGCACCCGTCACCAATGGCTCGACTGGATTCGGGGAGAGAAGAGCGCGCACGCGCTTGTCGCCTCGCAGCAGGTGGTGGTAGGACAGGCGCAGGCTTCGGCTGATCCCCGCCGCCCATGTGTCTGGCAGGCAGGACTTGGTGGCCGCCCACGCTGCCTTCAACGTTCGCTTCCAGGTCGGCAGTGGTTGCCGCGAGACCAGCGGGGCAGCCACCTCGCGCAGCCCGAGCTTGATTTCCACCTGCTCGGCTGCCACTTCGATGAAGTGGCTCAGCGTGGAGTCCCAGACGCAGAAACGGACGGATTGCCCGGCCGCGCGCGCGGTCCCGAGAAGCCATAAACAATACTCTCGTTCGACCCGCACAATTCCCACGGGCGGGCGGTCCCAGCGCATCAACGTCGAAACGTGAAGCCAAACTGCTGGTGCGGTCGCTTGTGTCATCGCTCGATGGCCTCGCACAAGGGTGCGAGCGTGTGCGCCCACGTCAGCGCGGCGCGGCGCGCGGCGGCTGCCGCATCGTCGGCAGGCAGGGGCTGTTCCAATGACTGAGCTACAGCAGCCGCAAATTGCGCTCCTGGCTCCGCGATGCGCACACCGGGCAGATCGCAGAGCGACTCAAAGCCACGCAGGGCCAGCTGCGTCGCGACGACGTGCCTCCCCGCATACAGCGCCTCGGCGGTCTTCAGGTTGGAGCCGCCCCCGGAAGTCACGGGGAGCACGTAGCTGTGAGCCAGGTCACGCACCGCCGAGAGCGCGTCTTGGGCGAGTACGCCGAGCGGCACGAGGCGCCCCTCGTTCAAGGACTGCCACCGTTTGAACCAAGGCGTGTCGGTAAGAAATCCGCACACGTGCCCGACGACGACGACTTTCTGAATGGGAGACAGGCCCGCCAGACTTGGCCCGAACGACTCGCAAAAGCCGAGGATGTTTGGCGGATGAGAGCTCGCCACGTACAGCGCAAATGGGTCGCTGCCCAGGCGTTCGCGCCACTGCGCGCGAGCGCCCTCGTCGCTGCGCCAGGGAGCCACGCCGTTGCCCGCTACGACCAGCGGGCTGCGCGTCCATTCGGCCAGCGCCTGGGCGTCCTCGCTCGCCACCGCGGCCACGACGGCCGCAGCTTCGGCGCATTCGCGCTCAAGCGCGAGCACCGACATCGCAACCGCCTCTTCTTCCGGCGCGTGGTGATCCCGAAGAATCGCCCGCTTCAGTCGATGTTCAATATTTTGAGAGCCATACACGAGGCGGAATGGTCCGATTGCATTGCTTTCGCGCATTTTCCGTACAACCGGCATCAGCCACGGTTGCTCGAGATGCACGATGTCGGCCGGGCCGGAATAGCTCGCGAGCGCGGCCACGTGATCCCCCTGCGCCGCGACTTCGCCGGTGCGCAAATCCTCGACGAAATGGCTGGTGCGACCCCGCCATTCGTGCAACGGTTCGACGGGCAGCGGCACATCCAACGGGCCCATCGTTGATTGCGTATAAAAGTCGTGCGCCGGGAAGAAGCTGGCATGCTTGACCAGATGACCGCGCGCCCGATACGCGCTGACAATCTGGGACAGGCGAATCTGCCCGCCGTGACGAGGGTTCACCGCCGGATAGGATCCCAGCACCAGGATGCGCAGCGGACTCATGCGGCAGCGATCTTGGGCTTGCGGGCGATGACTGCATAGTCACGGCCCTGCATGAGCAGGCCGCGCAAGGTCGCGTCCGTGATATGCCCGCCGTCACCTTCCGGCGCATTGAGCCGTAGCGTTGCCTCCAACTCGAGCCCCGCGTTGCGCAGGACCAACTCGATCAGCGCGGGCGGCAAGGGTCGCAGATGCGTAGGATCGAGCCAGAAAGTTCGGGTAGCCACATCCAGGTTTTCAGGATTGGGCGTCTCCAAGATGAGACGGCCGCCGGGTCGCAGGACACGCCGCGCTTCCTGCACCAGCCGCAGCAGCACGCCAAATGGCAGGTGCTCGATCACGTGGAACGCGGTCAGCGCCGCGAAGTTGCCATCGCCCTGTTCGGCGAGCCATTGCAGCGCATCGGCGCACTGGACATTCAAGCCTTGCTTGCGCAGTTCGGCCACATTCAGCGCGTTGAGGTCGACGCCTTCCGCAGCGCGCCCCCACTCTCCCAGCAACACCAACCATTCGCCGCGGCCGCAGCCGATGTCTGCAACGGAACCTTCGGGCAATTCTGTGACCCAGTCGCGATAGCGCGTGAGCCGCGCGCGCACGTCCTGCTCGCTGCCACGAAACTCGCGTTCCAGGGCGGGATAAAAGCCTTCTTCTGCGGCGCCTGTACTCAAGGACGTCGTGGCAGGCGCGCTCGGCGCCTGTACCCGATCGAGCGCTGCGGCCAAGCCACCAATTTGGTCGCGGATCCATCCCAGCTGAAGCTGCGCTTCGTTGGCAATGGCGCGGCTGGCACTCGAATCTGCGGAGGCCACGCCGATCGCGTGCTGTAGCACCGTCATCCCATTCGTAAGCTGGCTTTCCAACGCAGCGAGGCGGCTCCCCAGCTCAGCGAGACGGCTCCCCACGATCGCGGCCTGAGCTTCGGCCGCACCGACGCGGACGAGCGCTTCATCAAGCCGAGTGGGCCCGTAGCGAAGCAGTTCGAGCGCGCGCGCGAATTTGGCGGCCATGGCCATCACGCGGGTTCCACGGCCAGGTTCCAGCTCACCGAGGCGTCCATCGAGCAGGGCCCGATCGAGACAGGGCCGCTGCGCGGCAAGACCTGGAACGTCAGGCAGCGATCCCACCAGTCGTAATTTCCCGCCGGGTGCTCGGCGCCCGCGTGCGCGGCGACCGTGAGGCTGTAATAGCCCGAGCCCAAGTGGAATCCCTTCAAATCCCAGGTGACCTCTATCCGCCCGGGTTCGCGAGGCAGTGCAATGCCGTGGTGGTGCGTGTTGGTGCCGAACACGTCATTGCCCACCCGATCACGAATAAGGATGCCCAGCGTCAGGTCAGCAACCGGCACGCGCACCTGCAGGCGTAGAACGAGCTGGGCGGGCAGTTCGCCCACAAGAACGCGGCGCGGCTGGCCTTCCTGGCGGAACTCTACCGATTCGATGTGCACTTCGCCCGTCCCGGCACGCCGCCCTTCCCCTTGGTGCGAGGTCGGCAGAGCTTCGTACTCACGATTCATGTCGGGCGCCAGTAGCAGGTTGTAAGTCTCAAGCACGGAGGCCGGTGGCCCGTCCTCGAACACCTTGCCGCCGTGCAACAGGATGGCACGCGTGCAAAGGCTGCGCACCGATGTAGGGTCGTGCGAGACCAAAACGATAGCAGCGCCGGCCTCGCGCATGACGCGGATGCGCTCGTAGCACTTATGCTGGAAATACGCATCACCGACCGCGAGCGCTTCGTCGACGATCAGCACGTCCGGCTGCACCGCCGTGGCGGCGCTGAAAGCGAGGCGCATCTGCATGCCCGACGAGTAGGTGTGCACTGGCTCGTCGAAA
>JBKJTX010000258.1:0-3112 GCA_046590315.1 Ramlibacter sp.
GCGACAACTTGGCGCGCTTGGGTCTGGAGGAGCGCGTGGAGGTGGTACAGGCCGATCTTTTTCCACCCGGCCGCGCGCCACTGGTGGTCTGTAATCCGCCGTGGTTGCCGGCGCGCGCGAGTTCACCGTTGGAGCGCGCGATCTACGATGAGGACAGCCGCATGCTGCGCGACTTTCTCGGTGGATTGCGCGAACACTTGACACCCAACGGCGAGGGCTGGCTCGTGATGTCTGACCTGGCCGAGCACCTGGGCCTGCGAGCGCCGGGGGAACTCGCAGGATGGATAGGTGCTGGCGGATTGCGGGTGGCAGGACGCGAGGAAGTGCGGCCACGCCATCCGAAGGCAGCGGATTCCAGCGACGCGTTGCATGCGGCGCGCGCGAGGGAAATGACCTCGCTGTGGCGTCTGACTGAGCAGTAGGCGCCTTTCCTACGCAGGCTCAGGCATTCGGCGCATACCGCTGGGTTGCTCTGTATCAGAAGATTGCAGCCTGTACCCGATCCAACGGAGCGCTTCATGATCAGTTCCACCATGCCGCCGACTTTCCCGCGCCCCGCTGCGTTCCTCCCGGTGGGGAATGCGACCGCCAAAGGATCGATCGAAGACGACGTGCCGCTGGGCTGCGAATGCGCTAATCCAGCGTTGCAAATCGAGCGTTGGGGCCACGAACAGGCTGCTCAGCCGATACAACAGTTCTATTGAAGCGCATTTCGTGACAGCGGTGGTCCTACAGGCTGTGCCTGCAAAGGATCACTTTCTGCTGCGCGAATGGAAACGTACGCTGTGAACCAGTCGGCAACGGGCCGGCTTTTTTCAACGCATTCCCTTCGGGGTTCCATTCAAGGAGTTAGATATGACCACCACCAAGAAAACCCTGACGACGCTGGCCGCCGCTGCGGCCCTGGCCATCGGCGGGTTCGCCGTTGCCCAAACCTCGGGCGGTTCGACCAGCGGGGCCGGCACCTCGGGCACGACGGGCGCAACAGGCGCAGGCACCAGCGGCAGCGGCAGCAGCCTGGGTTCCAGCTCCACCAGCACGCCGAGCACGCCCAGCACGTCAAGCTCCCCCAGCACGTCAAGCACCCCGAGCGCCACTGGCAGCACGAGCGGCTCCACCGCGGCTGGCACCGGCACATCCGGCACCAGCAGCATGGGCGCCAGCGGCACCGGCAGCAGCACCACGGGCGCTTCGGGTTCGACCTCTGGCGGCAGTTCCATGAGCGGCGACACGTCCACCACTGAGAAGATGCCCCGCGCCACCCGCTCGGCTCGCGCCGACCGCAACTAAGCGGCCTCTTGAGGGATCCATCGGGCGATAACCCCGATGGACTCCCCCAATTCTTCAATGCCCCGCCACTCACCAGCACCAGCGAAGACCGATCGATCCGAATTCGCGGATTCGCTCCGTAAAGGCCTGCTCGTCGGAGCAGCCGTGCTGATGCTCGTGCTGCCACCGGCACTGCACTACGCCTCGAATCCGCCCTCGGGTCAGGCGTCGCCTTCGGACCCAACCGTGCGGCATGCACAGTTCGGCACAGAAGGTCCGTCGGTTGATGTGCGCCAAATGGCCAATTGGGTTTTGACCTCCCATGACAACCAGCAGATGTCGTTCGTCATCGTGGACAAGAAGGGTGCCAAGGTCTATGTATTTAACGCCGCTGGCCAGCTCCAGGCTGCAGCGCCAGCTTTGCTCGGATCGGCAATGGGTGACGACAGCGTGCCGGGCATTGGCGACAAGCCACTGGCGCAGGTGTTGCCCGAAGAAAAAACAACGCCCGCTGGGCGATTTATCGCCGAAGTCGGCCAAAGCAGTACCCGCGGCGAAGACGTGGTGTGGGTCGACTACGATGCGGCCGTTTCCATGCACCGCGTGCTGAAGCTGCCCGAGCGTCTGAACAGCCTGGCTTCGCCGACGATCGATGACAACCGGATGTCGTTCGGTTGCATCAACCTGCCATCCGATTTCTACGAGCAGGCGCTACGCCCGGCGGCAGACCGGGGCGCCGTGATTTACGTACTTCCCGAAACGCGTACTCTGCGCGCCACCTTCGCTTCGTTTTACGACGTCGAGGCCCCGCTGAAAGTTGCTCAGCATTAGGCTCTTGCTGAGCATGCGCCTTTGCGCCGCTGTTTACCCTGACCCTGCTGTCGGGAGAAGGTCTTAGGCAGAAATCTGACGTTGCTTAAGAAAACTCCCTAGCCCCGGCACACCGACCCATGGTCCCATGGCGCATGGACGGACGACATGAGCGCTAACACTGTCTTCGAGATGGCCCAAGCCAGAATGGCGTCGGGCGACGCCGCCTTGGCCAGCCTGCTCGCCACGAAACCGGAGCTCGACCCGCGGATGGCCGACTGCATCGACATGCTGCAGGACGGCTTCGCGATCTTTGATGAAAATGATCGGCCCGTCCTCACCAACCGGAGCGCGCGCCGCCGCTTCGCAACGTTCTACGCGGCCTTGGAAGGGGGCGCGTCGTACCTGGATGCGGTCGTCTTTAGCGTGACCAAGCTGGGCGCCTCCAAGCCGGGTGCCGACGTCAACGCGATCACGAACGAACTGTACGACCGTTACCTCAATGGCAGTCCTTACGAAACCTGGACCGAGGACGGTCGCTACGTGCGCGTGTGCTACCAGCTCATGCCCAGTGGCTGGCGGGTGGCCACGTCGGTGGACATCACCGAGCTGCGCCAGCGAGAAAAGGAGTTGAAGCGTCTGGAGCAGGTTGCGCAGGCCGCCTCGCAGGCCAAGTCGGAGTTTCTGGCGAACATGAGCCACGAGATTCGCACGCCCATGAACGCCATCATCGGCTTGTCGCTGCTGGTGCTCAAGACCGACTTGGCGCCCCGCCAGCGCGACTACCTGAAGAAGGTCCAGTCGTCGGGGCAACATCTGCTGGGCATCATCAACGACATCCTGGACTTCTCCAAGGTCGAGGCGGGCAAGCTGGATTTGGAGCGCAGCACCTTCGCCATCGACACGCTGCTGGAGGAAACGTCCAGTCTGCTCGCGGAGAAATGCCAGGCCAAGGCGCTGGAACTGCGGTGCGAGGTGGCGCCGGACGTGCCGCAGCTGCTGGTGGGCGACTCCTTGCGCCTGAGCCAGATCT
>JBKJTX010000341.1:0-4360 GCA_046590315.1 Ramlibacter sp.
GCTTATCTTCCTGCCGCTTACATCTTTGTCGGGGCACTGACGCCCAGCACCTGCAATCCATTGTGCAACACCTGGGCTGTAGCCGCGACCAATGCCAGGCGCGCGGCGCGCACGGCCTGGTCGTCCACCAGGATGCGCTCGGCATCATAGTAGCTGTGGTAGCCGGCGGCGAGCTCGCGCAGGTAGAAGGTCACGTCATGCGGCGCGAAATCCGTAGCCGCGGAGCGCAGCATGTCCGGGTACTTCGCCAACTGCAGCATGAGCGCCATGGCCTGCGGACTTTCCAGCGGTGACAGGTCGGCGTCTTTAAGGCTCTCCGGATCGCCACCCCAGGCCGCCAGCACCGAGCAGATGCGGGCGTGGGCGTACTGCACGTAGTAGACCGGGTTGTCGTTGTTCTTCGCTACCGCCAGATCAACGTCGAAGGTGTATTCGGTGTCGGCCTTGCGCGAGACCAGGAAGAAGCGCACCGCGTCCTTGCTGGTCCACTCGATCAGGTCGCGCAGCGTGACATAGCCGCCGGCGCGCTTGGAAAGCTTCACTTCCTCGCCTGCGCGCATCACCCGCACCATGGTGTGCAGCACGTAGTCGGGATAGCCCTTCGGGATGCCCACGTCCGCAGCTTGCAGGCCCGCGCGCACGCGGGCGATGGTGCCGTGGTGATCGGTGCCCTGGATGTTGACTGCCATGTCGAAGCCGCGCTCCCACTTGGTGACGTGGTAGGCGACGTCGGGGACGAAATACGTGTACGTCCCATCGGACTTGCGCATGACGCGGTCCTTGTCGTCACCGTAGTCGGTGGACCGAAGCCACAGCGCGCCGTCCTGCTCGTAGGTCTTGCCGGCCTTTTGCAAGCGCCGAACAGCATCGTCGACCTTGCCACCGGAGTACAGGCTGGACTCTAGAAAGTAGTTGTCGAACTTGACCTGAAAGGCCTGCAGGTCCAGGTCCTGTTCGTGGCGCAGGTAGGCGACGGCGAACTGGCGGATCGAGTCCAGGTCGTCGGCGTCGCCGCTGGCCGTGAACTCGCGGTCATCCGCCTTCACCGTCTTCCTGGCAAGAAAATCCCTGGCGATGTCGGCGATGTAGTCGCCGTTGTACGCGGCCTCGGGCCACTCGGGGTCCCCCGGCTTGAACCCCTTGGCGCGCAATTGTGTCGAAGTGGCCAGTGTGGCGATCTGCACGCCGGCATCGTTGTAATAGAACTCGCGGTAGACGTCCCAGCCTTGCGTGGCGTACAGGTTGCAGAGCGCGTCCCCGAGCGCGGCCTGGCGGCCATGGCCCACGTGCAAGGGACCGGTGGGATTGGCGGACACGAACTCCACCAAAATCCGCTGACTCTGGCGAGGTTGCACGCCAAAGTCGGGCCCGGCCGCCAGCACTTCACCGACGATCTGCTGCTTGGCTTCGCGCTTGAGCTTGATGTTGAGAAAGCCCGGCCCAGCGATTTCGACTGCCTCGACCCAGCGCGCGAAGGGCGGCGCGGACAGCAGCGCCGCGCGCAGGGTCTCGGCCAGCTGACGTGGATTTTGTTTCAGCGGCTTGGCCAGCTGCATCGCAGCGGTGCACGCGAAATCGCCTTGCGCGGCCACTTTCGGCGACTCGAACACCGCCTTGTCTCCCGAGCCGGGGAAAAGCTTTTCCAGCTCGGCAGCGAGACTGCCGAGCAAATCTTGTTTGACCTGGAGCATGCCATCATTTTACGGGCCGCCTGTGACGGGGCTCTCCAGGTTGTGGCGGGCCTCAAACTGTGCTGGAATCGTCGGGTTCCATTTAACCAACGCAGGAAAATCGCATGAACAAGTTCATTTCGTTGTTAGCGCTCGCATTCACGCTGGGCCTGGGCAGTGCGCATGCGGCAAGCCACGCTGGTGCGCCCATGAAAGCAGATGCGAGCTGCGAGACCAAGGCCGCCGACAAGAAGCTGGCCGGGGCGGCCAAAACCAGCTTCATGAAGAAATGCGCGGAGGATGCGGGCAGCCCCGCCGCGGTTTGCGAGAAGACGGCCGCCGAGAAGAAACTCGCCGGCGCCGCCAAGACCAGCTTCATGAAAAAGTGTGAAGCTGACGCCGCCAGTCCGGCCGCCGCTTGCGAAAAATCATCGAAGGACATGAAGCTCGCCGGCGCCGCCAAGACCAGCCATATGAAGAAGTGCATGGAAGACAGCAAGCCAATGGCCGAAGCCAAGCCCATGGCCAGCAACGCGAAGCCCGCCGCTTCGGCGAAGAAGTAGCACGCCAGGAGTTGGGGCCGTCAGCGCCCGCCGAAACCCCTCGCCAGGAACACTGCGGCGAGGGGGATCACGGCGATGATGTGCGCCTGGACCATGACCCACTTGCGCGCAGCGCGCACTTCAGCTTCGGCTGGCAGTGCGCCATCGGCTCGCAGCTGCAACCGCCAGCGCCTGAACATGATGGTCGGCTTGATGGAGAGCACGCCCACAGCGATGAACAGGGCCAGCTTCAAATGCAGCAGGCCGTTGCCCCAGTACCAGGGCGTGCCTTTGATGCCCCACCAGGTGCGGGCAATGCCGGTAAGCAACACGGCGCCGGCAGCCATTCCGTAAACCATATCGACCTTGCTCAGGCGCTCGACCACGCGCGCGTTGATCCATTCGGGCCGGCACAGCGCAGCCTCGCTGGAGATGAAGACCACCAGGGTCAGGATGGCGAGCAAGTGCGCATACGCAAGCAGAGCTTCGAGGGTCACGCGGACTCCTTCATGATTTCCAGAACTCGGGCTGGCTGTAGTTGTGCTTGAGAAAGTCGATCCACAGGCGCACCCGCAGCGGCAGGTGCTTGCGCTGAGGAAAAACCGCGTAGATGCCGTTCGGCGGCGCGGCGAAATCTGCGAGCACCTCGACCAGACGGCCAGCGGCGATCTCGCTTTCGACTTCCCAGGTAGAGCGCCAAGCGATGCCCCAACCCGCGAGACACCAATCGTGCAGTACCTGCCCATCGGAACAGTCGAGCGGACCGCCGGGCTTGAGGTGTGTCACTTCTGCGCCGCCGTCCTTGGGGATGCGAAAAGCCCAGCCCCGTATTTGCGAAGCGTCGCTGGACAGCGTCAGACAGTCGAAGTTCACGAGTTCGCTGGGATGCTGCGGCGTACCGTGCTGCTTGAGGTACTGCGGTGTCGCCACGCACAGGCGCCGGTTGTCGGCCATGCGCACGCTCACCAGCGACGAATCCGGCAGGTCGCCGACCCGCACCGCGCAATCGAAGCCTTCACCAGCCAGGTCGATCACGCGGTCGGAGAGGTTCAGCGAGATGGTGACGTCGGCATGCAGCTCGCGGAACTTGGGCACCAGCGGCGCGACGTGGCGGCGACCAAAGCCGGCCGGCGCCGTGATGCGCAGGTGGCCACTGGCCTTCACGCCGCCGGCGCTCACGCTGCCTTCGGCGTTGGCCAGGTCCGCCAGCAGCCGGTGGCAATCCTCAAGGAAGGCGCTGCCCTCGTGCGTCAGCGTGATGCGGCGCGTGGTGCGCACCAGCAGCTTGACGCCCAGCCGCTCCTCCAAAGCGTCGAGGCGGCGGCCCATGATGGCCGGCGCAACACCTTCCGCCTTGGCCGCGGCCGTCAGGCTGCCCTTGCCGGCGACCGAGACAAAGGATTCCAGCTGCTTGAGTTTGTCCATGCTGCAATGATTATGCGCATGGAGGTCAGGAATGGGTCAGCTTCAGGCGCGATTGCATCGCGGTCCAGCGCGTTCAGGCGGCCGGTGGAATCACCTTGAGTGCTTCCAGTTCGGCCATCTCGCTGGCGCTGTAGCCCACTTCGGCCAGCAAGGCCCGCGTGTGCTCGCCCAGTTTCGGTGGCTGCAACCGCACCCCCGGGCGCTCGTTGCCCAGCTTCAGCGGCAGCAGCGGGACCTGGGTGGTGCGGCCATCCGGCAGGGTCAGTGGCGCCAGCCCGCCGGTGGCGTTGAGGTGCGGGTCGTCAAAGAGGTCTTCCGGTCGCGTGATCGGCGCGAAGGGCAGGCCGCGCTTCTCAAAGACCGCGGTGAGTTCCGCCGCACTGTGGCCCGCCAGGCGCGAGCGCAGGATCGGCATCATCCACTCGCGGGCGTTGACGCGATCGTTGTTGGACTTCAGGCGCGGGTCGGCCTTCAGGTCGCCGAAGCCGAAAGCCTCGCAAAAGACCGCCCACTGCGTATCGCTCACCGCGGCCAGGAAGATCTGCTCGCCGTCCTTCACCGTGAACACGTCGTACACCGCCCAGGCCGAGATGCGGCCCGGCATGGGCGCGGCCGGCTGGCCCGTCACCGCGAACTGCATCATGTGCTGCGCGACCAGAAACACGTTGTTTTCGAACAGGGCGCTCTGCACTTCCTGGCCTCGGCCCGTCTTTTCGCGCGCGG
>JBKJTX010000461.1:0-3606 GCA_046590315.1 Ramlibacter sp.
TTGCAATCCAGTGCGGCTCTCGGACAATTGGGCGTCGACCTGATCATTGACAAATCCGTGGCCGCCATCCGGCAAGCGACAGCCGGCCGCAAAGCCGCTACCCCGAAGGAATAACAATGCCCGTCAACGGCAAGTACGTCATCGCCACTCTCGCCGCAGCAGCGCTGCTGGCGTGCCCCCTGGGCGTGGCCGCGCAGCCGGCCACAGCGCCTGCGCCGCCGCCGGCATCCGCAACGTCCGTCGTGACCATGCCCGGCATGCCGCCCGTGGCGGACCGAAACAACCTCTACAGCGAAACGGGCGCGGGACGCCTGTCGCCCGCCGTCGCCGGCGCCCTGGAACGCGTGTACGTTCCCAACCGCTCCTCGCGGACCGTTTCGGTCATCGACCCGGCAACGCTGAAGGTCGTCGACACGTTCAAGGTCGGCGTCGATCCGCAGCACATCGTTCCGTCCTGGGATTTGAAGATGCTCTGGGTCGCCAACAACGCGGAAGGCCGCAAAGACGGCAGCCTCACGCCGATCGATCCCAAGACCGGCAAGCCGGGCGCTTCGATCGCAGTGGACGACCCCTACAACCTGTACTGGTCGCCCGACGGCAAGTACGCGATCGTCGTTGCCGAGGCCTACAAGCGGCTCGACTTCCGCCATCCGCAGACGATGAAGCTCGAATTCTCCATCCCCACGCCCGAGTGCCCCGGCATCAATCACGCCGATTTCTCGATCGACGGGCGCCACGCCTTGTTTACATGCGAGTTTGGCGGTGCGGTTACCAAGATCGACATGGTCAATCGCAAGGTGCTGGCCACCATTCGCGTTTCGTCCAAGTTCAATCAGCCGGGTATCCAGGAAGAGCTGGAAAAGGAAGCCGCCAAGCGGCCCAAGCAGGGCATGGCGCACTCGCACGGGCCCGCGGGCAGCGGCCTGGGCATGCCCCAGGACGTGCGCGCGTCGCCCAATGGCAAGCGCTTCTTCATCGCGGACATGGTCGCCGATGGCGTGCACGTGGTCGACTTCGAGACCTTCAAGCAGGTCGGTTTCATCCCCACCGGTGTGGGTACCCACGGCCTCTATCCCAGCCGCGATGGCAAATCACTTTACGTGGCCAACCGCGGTAGCAACAAGATTCGCGGCGACAAGAAGGGCCGCGGCAGCGTGGCCGTGATTGACTTCGCCAGCGAGAAAGTGGTGTCCACCTGGCCGGTTCCGGGAGGCGGCAGTCCCGACATGGGTAACGTCAGCGCCGACGGGAAGTACCTGTGGCTATCCGCCCGTTACGACGACGAGGTCTATCGCTTCGAGACCACCACCGGCACCGTCGACAAGATCAAGGTCGGGCGCGAGCCGCACGGCCTGACCGTCTGGCCGCAGCCGGGCCGATATTCGTTGGGGCATACCGGCAATCTGCGCTAAGCCTCTCGCCGGACTCGATCCGGTGTCAAAACGCAGGCGCTACTTCGATGGCGCGGCGAGGGGTGCCGATGCCGGCTGTGCGTCCATGTACCCGGAGCCGTCCTTCGTGCCCTTCTTGCCCGCAATCTCCCAGGCAGTGCGCTGGTCAACGAGTTTGGCGAGGAACTCCATTTCCTCGTCGGTGTGGTTGATCGCCTTGGCGGGCGTGAGATAACGGCCGTTCTTGGGTGCCACCTCGCCCCAGAACGACTGGTGGTACTCGGCGCGCGATACGGTTTTGTCGGTTCCGGCGCCGAGGTCCACGGTGCCGTAGCAGTTGCAAAAATAGCTCCGGAAACCCTGCGCGGGGAGGACCTCGGTGTAGACGCCGGTGCCGCGGATACCGGCCGTGAGCGTGGGTGTGACGATTTGCCGGCTGCTTCCCTTGCCCCATACGCTGGCGACGGCGCCAGTCAGCATGCGTAGAACGCTCACCGCGTTGAGCGTCTTGCCGCGCTCGATGGTGAGGCGCGAGTTCTGGCGCACCTGAAACGACGAGTTGCCGATAACGAAGATCAGGTTGGAGCCCGGCCCGGTCTCCACACTGTCCCCCGTTTGAACCGATTGCTCGCGCGCCAGCCGCTGTCCATTCACCATGGCGTCGCCGTTGATCTCCACGATGTTGCTGCGTTGTTGCGCGTGCGCGCCCGCGAAGCCGCCCATGGCCGTCCAGGTCGCCGCCGCCTGCAGGAAGCTGCGGCGTCGAAACCAAAGTACTTCGTCTTCAGTGCGGCCTTGAAGCAGGTGCTGGGTCATGGCTGGTCTCCGGGAGGTTGTTGCTCGTCCGTGGTGGCGACGAAGCTATCACGAAAGGTGAAATAGATGGAGGTGGAAAACATCGCGCCGAGCAGCATGGCCAGCGGAACGAGGACGACCTGGGCGCCCGCCTGGCTGCCGATCGCGGCGCCGATGAGCCCGAACATGAGCAAGAACACGAGAAAAACGCCCATCCACGCAATGCCGTAGATCGTAAAAGCGCCGAAGTTGCGGAAGCACGCCACGGTGCTGAAAAAGAGGCTTTTGAGCGGCGAAACCTCATGCCAGTGCACCAGGGCGGGCGCGTGCCAGAAGAGGATCGTGAGCGGGCTGTGCAGCGCAAGCACGACCAGGTAGAACCAGGCAATCTGCGCCTGCGCCGCAGGTGTGGCGGCGGCGTCGGGCGCGGGCAAGGGCGCAAGCATATTCGCCAGAAGGATGACCAGAAACCAACCGGCGCCGTAAATCAGGCCCAACACCAGCATGGCCCGCAACCGCTGACGACCGACACGAAAGGCGCTGAGCAGCACAGTGGGCATCGGAAAACGACCTTGTTCGGCCTCTTTCGACGCCGCCATCATCCCCAGTGCCATGCCCGGCAGCACGATTGCCGCCAGTGCCGGGCCGACCCCGGGCACCACTGACAGCATGAACATCACTGCCATATAGGTGAAGAAGAGCGTGACCAGCGCGAGCGGCTGCTTTAAAAATGTGCGGATGCCGAGCTTGACCCATAGGATGCCAGTGCGTGCGGGAACGATGTTGAGTTTCATTGACAGATACGAAAGGGAAGTCGATACGGACTCAGCTTTATTGCAACCAATTTAAGGCAGGCGCCTGTTTCAGCGTTCGCGGGGCGCTCAGGCCGACGTGCCTGCGAGCGCGACGCGCTCGCGCAGAACCCGCTCGAAATGGGCGGGGTCGTGGGGTTGGAGCATGCTG
Source organism: Ramlibacter sp. (assembly GCA_046590315.1). Taxonomy (GTDB): domain Bacteria; phylum Pseudomonadota; class Gammaproteobacteria; order Burkholderiales; family Burkholderiaceae_C; genus Ramlibacter. Next base: position 3,150 of record JBKJTX010000461.1, read on the forward strand.
GCTTCGCGCGGCAAATGGAAGTCCCAAAGCCTCGAAATCCAGAAACGCAGGGCACCCGCCCTGAGCATGGCCGGTAAAAGGCGGCGCTCGGCGGCGGCCAGGGGACGCACGCCGCCATAGGCACGCAGGAAGGCGGCAGCGCGCGCCTCGTCATGAGCGCCGGTGGCCAAGTCGATGCACCAGTCGTTCAGGCACGCCGCGATGTCGAACAGCCAGCTGTCGACACCCGCGAAGTAAAAGTCAAAGAACCCCGTGAGCTTTCCGTTCTCGAACATCACGTTGTCGCGGAACAGGTCGGCATGGATGACGCCGCGCGGCAGGGCGGCGTAGATCGACCCGGCGGCGACGTGGTTCTGGAACGCGAGCTCGCTTTGAAGCATATGCGCCTGCGCGGGATTGAGAAAGGGGAGCACCACCGGCGCCGTCTGGTTCCACCAGGCGATGCCGCGCAAATTTG
>JBKJTX010000302.1:0-9026 GCA_046590315.1 Ramlibacter sp.
CCGGCGGCCAGCATGGCGTCGAAGCGTTGGGCGATGCGCTGGTGCAGCCAGCTCCGGTCGGTTGGCTCGAGCGAAAACATGGGCATGTTGGCCCAGATCGTGGCGGGGCGCTCTGACTTGCGCACATGGAAACTTGAAAGCGGCGCTCCCGATACCCGAAACACCTCCAGCGCGCGTTGGATGCGTTGCGAGTCGTTGGGCACAAGCCGCGCGGCCGTCACGCTGTCCACCCGCGCGAGCTCGGCGTGCAGGGCCGGCCAACCGCTGGCCGCGGCCTCGACTTCGATCTGCGCGCGGACTTCGGCGTTGGCGGCCGGCATCGCGTCCAAGCCATCGAGCAGCGCCTTGAAGTACAGCATGGTGCCGCCGGCGAGCACGGCCAGCTTGCCGCGAGCATTGATTTCGCCGACGAGCCGCGCTGCGTCCGCCGCGAACTCTGCCGCGCTATAGGGCTGCAGCGGGTCGCGGATGTCGATCAAGTGGTGCGGGGCGGCGGCGAGTTCGGCGGCTGACGGTTTGGCCGTTCCAATGTCCATGCAGCGATACACCAACGCCGAATCCACACTGATGATCTCAGCGCCATGCTCTCGCGCAATGGCCAGGGCCGCCGCCGATTTGCCGGAAGCAGTCGGCCCCGCCAACGCCAGCGCTCGCAGCTCAGACATGACGCGGGTCGCCATAACGTTGAACCAGTGTCCAGGCAAGCACCGCGATGCACACGCTCCAGAACCAAACGCCGTTGGTGAGGGCGAATACCGTGCCATCCAACCGGGTCCCGATCCAGCCGCCGACGGCGAACGCTGCCAGCATCATGAGGAAGCCGTTCAGGGCCGAAGCCGCACCCGCAGACAGTGGGAAGGGGCCCACCGCACCGCTCTGCCCGCACGGTTGATGCACGCCGTGCGCCAGCATGAACAGGTAGTAGGGCAGCATGATTGCCCAGCCGTTGTGCAGGCCTGCCGCCGCCAGGCCGCCCAGGAGCGTGCCACCCAGGAGCGTGACGCCGCCCGCGACCGCGACCGAACGCTTCACTCCGTAGCGGGGCAGCAAGCGCCGGCACAGGATGGTGCCCAGGATGTAGGCGAACGACATCGAAAACATCACCAGACCGTATTGGGTGCGCGTGAGGCCGAGTACCTTGATGAAGACGAAGGACGACGTCGCAAGAAACGTGAAGAGACCCGCATACGAGGCCGTAGACAACGCCGAATAGGCCAGAAAAGTGGGGTGGCGCACGATGGTGAGCCAAGTTCGAAAGAGTACCTGGGGCTGCAGCGCCATCGGGTTTTTGCGCGGCACCGTTTCCTCAAACCGCAGCGCCACCAGCGCGAACGCAGCGGCGCCGAAGACGACCAGCGCGATAAGCGCGTAGCGCCATCCCCAGGCGTCCGTGAGCCAGCCCCCCATGGGCGCGCTCAGGCAAGCGACGACCCCCAGCCCGCTCATGCCCTTGGACATCACGCGGGCGCCGTCGACTGGCGCGTACAGGTCGCGCACGATCGCGCGCGCGCCCATCACCGCTGCGCCCATGGCGGCGCCCTGTATCGTCCGCCACACAATCAGCATGAGCATCGAGTCCGCGAAAACGCAGCCAACCGAGGCCACTGTGTATGCCCCCAAGCCGCCCAACAGCACCGGTCGCCGGCCGAAACGGTCGGACAACGGCCCCCACACCAGCTGTGATGTGCCAAACGCAAGCAGCAAGGCGGTGAGGGTGAGTTGTGCCTGGCTCATGGGGGCGCCAAACCCCTCGGTCAGTGACGGCAGGGCCGGCAGATACAAGTCGGTGGTGATCGGCTGGATACCCAGCAGCATCGAGAGCACCAAGACTACAAGGGTCGGCGACATCGCCGTGCGGGCACCGGCGGCGGCGGCAAGCGGTGGGATCGGCTGCGGCGCGGCGGACATGCGGGTGAGGGTAGCAGAAGGGTGGCATGCATTTTTGGTGGCTTTTGCGCGGTATTGCCGGTAGAGTAAAAGCATGCTCCCGACAGATCGCGACGACCGGTTGCTGCGGCTAGAACACGCCGTAGCCCGGCAACTGGCCGACGCCGACGATATCGACTTGGCGCTCAAGAGTGTCATGCAGGCCCTTTGCGAGTCGGAGAATTGGGACTACGCACGGTACTGGCGCATCGACGAGCCGGCCGGTGTACTGCGCTTCGCCACCTCGTGGCACGTGCCCGGTAGCGCGTTGGGCGCGTACATGGCGCCTTCCGAAGACGCCGTTTTCAAGCCGGGGGCCGGCATGGTAGGGCGGGTCTGGGAGTCGGGGCGGCCTCTTTGGATCAGCGATTTGACCCTGCAGCCCCCCGGGCTCACCGCCGAGCTAGCGCCGGGCGTCCAGCTTCACGGTGCTTGCATGTTTCCCGTTTCGTCGCGCGGACGCGTCATGGGTGTGATGTCCTTCCTGAGCAGGCAAATTCGTGAACCGGACGTTCGCCTGCTCGAATCGTTTCGACTGATCGGCAGCCAGCTCGGGCAGTTCCTGCAGCGCAAGCTGCGCGAGGAAGAGATCGCCGGACTCAACTCTGAACTCGAGGAACGGGTGCGCCGCCGCACGGCGCAGCTGGAAGCTGCCAATGCGGAGCTCGAAGCGTTCTCGTATTCGATTGCGCATGACCTGCGCTCGCCACTCACGTCGATCGACGGCTACACGCACCTGTTGGAGGCGTGCAGCAAAGGAGAAGAAGGCGAGAAGGCCAAGCACTACCTGCGGCGCATCCGCGCGGGTGTACGGCAAATGAGCGATCTGACCGAGGCCATGCTGTCGCTGGCCCGCTTGAGCCGCGTCGAACTCGAAAACCAGGAAGTGGACTTGGCTGCACTCGCGCGCAAGACGCTGACACAACTGAAGGAGCGCGAGCCGGGGCGTGAACTGGAAGCGGAAATCCCCGAACATCTTTGGGTTCACGGCGATCCGCGCTTGCTGGCACAGGTGATGATCAACCTCCTGGGCAATGCCTGGAAATTCTCCAGCCGCAAGCCCAAGATCTGGATTCGGATGAGCGCCCAGAAAGGCGCCGACGGCGAGACGGTGTATTGCGTTGCCGATCAGGGCGCCGGCTTTGACATGGCGCACGCCTCGCGCCTCTTCGGCGCTTTCCAGCGGCTGCACACACCCACCGAGTTCGAGGGCACGGGCATTGGCCTCGCGCTGGTGCAAAAAATTGTCAGCGGGCACGGCGGAAAAATTTGGGCGGAAGCCGAGCCGGGGGAGGGGGCGCGGTTTTACTTTACGGTAAATTGAGGATACGAGGCCGGCGTGCGCGTCATGCCGGATCGAAGCGATGCTGGCCACAAGCTGCAAGCCGCCTACAAATCAATCACGCGCGAACGAAAGGCAGAACCGTTGACGTCTATACCAATCACCCGGGTCGGCGCGATAGCTGAGCGCCGCTTTTTTACCGGGATGGCGTTCGCACTTCTGGTCACCGTTCTTGTCGGCTTTTCGCCCAGCTTTTTCCTGCGGCCCCTGTTCCCGAAACTTCCTTCGCCGACGGAAAGCATTTTCTATGTGCACGGCGCCCTCTTCACCGCGTGGATAGTGCTCTTTGTCCTGCAGGCGTCGCTTGTCGCCGGTGGGCGCAGCGACTTGCATCGCCGCATAGGCCCCCTCGGCGCGTTGTTGGCCGTTGCAATGGTTGGCGTGGGGACGTTCGGGGCGCTGGTTGCTGCAGGGCGGGCTACGGGATTTGTGGGGATTCCAATCCCACCCCTGCAGTTCCTCATCATTCCCGTATTCGACATGATCCTTTTCGCTGCGTTCGTCTGGCTGGGCATAGCCAAGCGTCGCGACATGCAGAGCCACAAGCGCTGGATGTTCCTGGCCACACTCAATCTGGTGACTGCTGCTATCGCGCGCTGGCCGGGAGTGAATCCGCTCGGCCCGCTTGCCTTCTTCGCCCTCGCGGATTTGTTCGTTGTCGCGTTAGCCGTGTGGGATTTCGGCGCGCGCGGGCGATTGCATCCTGTCACGCTATGGGGAGGCTTGGTCATCATCATTTCGCAGCCCCTGCGACTTGCCTTATCGGGTACCACTGCATGGCTTGCCTTCGCCAAATGGGCAGTCGGGCTGCTCGCCTGAGAGACGCCGCACGCTGACGGAAAACAGATCGTATGGTAGAACAAGCAGTGGTCCGCCCAGTAAGCGCTGACGACGCGCCGGGAATGGCTTCGATCTACAACCACTACGTCGCCAACACCACCATCACGTTCGAAGAGCAGCCCGTCACGGCCGAGGAAATGGCCGTCCGCAGAGAGGAAGTACGGTCAGCGGCGCTGCCCTGGTTGGTGCTCGAACGCGACGCAGAGATTTGTGGCTACGCCAGCGCCAGCAAATGGAAATCGCGCTCTGCGTATCGGTTCGCGGTGGAAATTACCGTGTACGTGGACACGCGGAGTGTCGGTCAAGGCATGGGCAGCGCCCTCTACCAGGCGCTCTTCGCCGCCTTGGTCGAACGTGGGGTACATGCGGTTATCGGCGGCATCGCGTTGCCCAACGACGCAAGCATCGCGCTGCACGAAAAGTTCGGGCTGAAAAAAGTGGCGCACTTTCAGGAAGTGGGCTTCAAGTTCAATCGCCGGATTGATGTCGGGTATTGGGAGAAAGTGCTTGCATGAGTGCAGCACCTGAACAAGTCGCTTCGGAGGTCCGCGCGATCCCCGCTGATGGCCTGCCAGCCCTCTTGGCTCTGTACGAGCATCTCCACCCTTCGGAGCAGCACGATCCTCACAGCGCGGTCGCTGCGCAAATGTGGAACGAGATTCTTGCCAGCCCGAGGTACCGCTACCTCGGTGCCTACGTGGGCGATGTGCTGGTATCCGCCTGCGCCCTCACGCTCGTTCCCAATCTCACGCGCGGCTGCATGCCTTACGGTCTGATCGAAAACGTGGTCACCCATGCCGCCTACCGCAATCGTGGTTTTGGCAAGGCCGTCTTGAGGTCCGCCTTGTCTTTTGCATGGACGCAGGGCTGCTACAAGGTGATGCTTCTTACCGGGCGGAAGGACGAGCCGACTTTTGGGTTCTACGAGTCGGTCGGATTCGATCGCCATGACAAACAGGCGTTCGTCGCCAAACCGGTAGCCTCGGGTTGACGCCTGGCCAGCATCGCTGTTATTTGCGCGGACGCTCGAGATCGGGCACGGCGTTCGCTCGTCGGGGTGGTTTGACGATGGCGCGCAGACACGTGGCCAAGTAGCCCAGGTCAAGGGGCTTGGGCAAGTGCGCCTCAAACCCTTGGTCCAGACACCGACGCTTGTCCTGCTCGCTGGCGAAGGCGGTCAAGGCAATGGCCGGCACCGACGAAATCTGCCGGTCTTTACATTCGCGAATCTGGCGAATGAGTGCGTAGCCGTCCACCTCCGGCATCCCGATGTCGCTGAGGATCGCATCGGGAACCTCTTGCCGCAAGGCGACCATCGCGTCGCCCGCGCTGCCTGCAGTGCGAACATTCGCACCGCAGCGCTGAAGCAGCACGGCCAGCATCTCACGCGCGTCGGGTTGGTCGTCCACCACCAGCAGTCGCAGCCCGTTCAGATCAGGCGCGCATGAGTGCTCGTCGCGTTGCGAGGCGATCGCTGCTTCGGGTGTCGGTGCTTCCGCGTGCAGAGGGAATTGAACAGTCAACGTGGCGCCGCAGCCTACGCCCGGGCTGCTCGCTTCGATTTGGCCCCCGTGCAGTTCGACCAGTCTCTTCACGATGGCCAGCCCTAAGCCCAGTCCACCGTGCCTGCGGGTGCTCGAGCCGTCGGCCTGGCGAAACATGTCGAACACCTGCGGCAGGAACGCCGGGTCGATGCCCGACCCGGTGTCGCGAACCTCCAGCACGGCGTGGCCGTCCTGCGAGCGCGTTGCGACCTCGACACGCCCTCCAGCAGGCGTGAACTTCAGCGCGTTGGAAGCGAGGTTCCACACCACCTGCTGCAGCCGGGTCGCGTCGCCCGCCACGGGCAGCGCGTTCGGCGTCAAGCGCATGGCAAGGGCGACAGTGTCTGTGTTGGCCTGCGGCTGCAGCGACTCGACCACTGTGGTGACCACGGCGTTCAGGTCCAGTAACTGCAAGTCCAGACTCAGCTTGCCAGAGGCGATGCGGCTGCTGTCCAAAAGCTCTTCGATCAAGCGGGCTTGCTGGCTCGCGTTGCGCTCGATGGTGTCGATACCTTTGGCGAGCTGAGCCGGATCGGTCGCACCGCGCAGCTTCAGGATTTGGGTCCAGCCCAGGATGGCGCTGAGGGGCGAGCGCAGCTCGTGCGACAACATGGCAAGGAACTGGTCCTTCATCGCGCTGAGCCGCTCGGCCTCCTTGCGTGCCGCCTGCTCGCTCTCCAGCAGTTCGCGCCGTTCTTCGAGCACTTGGCGAAGCTGCTGGTCATCGGCCTTGCGCTGGGTGATGTCACGCAGCGTCGCCGTGAACAGGACGGGAGTCACACCCTCTACCGCCTGGATTGACAGTTCCACCAGGAATTGCCGGCCACTGGCGTGCATAGCGCCAATTTCGATGCGCTTTCCAAGAACCGGCCCTTCTCCGGTGCGCAGATACCGTTGCAAACCGTCCGCGTGTGCCTGGCGCAGTTCGGGGGGGATGATGAGGTCCGCCAGCCGACGGCCCAGCGCAAAGTCGCGGGAATAACCGAAAGTTCGCTCGGCCGCTGGATTGAAATCCACCAACAAACCTTCGGCATTCATGGTGATGATCGCATCAAGCGAAGCGTTGAGGATGGCGGTCTTGCGCCGATCCGCCTCCACGTGTGCTTGCTGGGCGAGCTTCTGCGCCGTGATGTCCCGGGTGAAGCAACGCGCATAGATGAACACGCCGTCCTCCCACAGTCCGTTGGCGGAGAAAAGCACGTGGCGCACGCTGTCGTCCTTGCAGCGCAGAGTGGCTTCGAAGTTGTGCAGGGTCTGGCCGGCGGCCAGGCGCTCCACAATCTCCCCAGCTAACTTCGGATCAACATGGAAATCGGAGATGTGCCGCCCCACGTATTCGGCAGGCTGGTAGCCGAGCAGCTCGAGTTCGGCGCGATTCACGCGCTGGACAATTCCCCGCACGTCCTGCCAATGCAAGCCGACCGCTGCGTTGTCGAAGAAATCAGACAGCAGCAGCGCAGTGCGGTCGTCGGGAAGAGGGGCGCCGGAGGACACGCATTTACTATACATCGACCTGCCAGTCAGCGGCCTCTCATGAACAGCGCGTCCAGTTCCTTCACTGTGAGCTGGCGCCAGGTCGGGCGGCCATGGTTGCACTGGTCGGAGCGCTCGGTCTCCTCCATCTGACGCAAGAGGGCGTTCATCTCTTCCAGCGTCAGCTTTCGGTTGGCGCGCACGGCGCCGTGGCACGCCATCGTTCCGAGCAATTCATTTTGCGCACGTTCAATGACGGTGCTGGCGTCGTGCTGGGCCAGTTCGGCCAGCACGCTGCGTGCCAGTTCCACTGCATCGCCTTGCGCCAGGCTGGTTGGCACAGCGCGCACGGCCAGGGTCTTGGGCGAAAAGGGCGTGATTTCGATGCCCAGCGTCTGCAGCGTGGCGGCGCAGGTTTCGGCCGTCGCAATTTCCTGCGGCGTGGCCGCGAAGGTCGAAGGAATCAGCAGCGGCTGGCTCGACAAGCGCGATGCCGTGCCGTCAGGGCCATTGGCCATCTGCTGCTTGAGGCGCTCATAAACGATGCGCTCGTGCGCCGCATGCATGTCGACGATGACCAACCCCTGGCGGTTTTCGGCCAGGATGTAGATGCCTTGCAGTTGGGCCATGGCCCGCCCCAGCGGCCATTCGCCGTCGGGCAAGGGCTGCGCGACGCCAACCGCCGAAGGCACCGCAGATTCCGCGCCCAGCGCGGGGCCGGATTGCCACAGCGCGCCCAGATCCGACACCCGATGGCCCTGCGGCTGGAAATTCATGGCGGGCTGCGCCCAGGCCATGAAGGGCTTGTTCATATTCGCAAACTCCGCTTCGGCAACTGTCGGCAGCAGGCTCGTCCCCACCACGCCCGCGCGCGGCGCGGCCAACGCGTATTCCACGGCATGGCGCACCGCCTGATGCACTTCGCGGCTGTCGCGAAAGCGCACTTCGATCTTGGTCGGGTGCACGTTGACGTCCACCCGCGTTGGATCGATCTCCACATACAGCGCATACACCGGTTGGCGCTGGCCATGCAGCACGTCTTCGTAGGCGCTGCGAGCCGCGTGCGTGATCACCTTGTCACGCACAAACCTGCCATTCACGTACGCGAACTGCTGATCGCCGCGCGAACGCGCCGCATCGGGGATACCGGCGCGCCCGGTGACCCGGATCGGACCGGCGCTGTACAAAACCGCGACGCTCTGTTCCAGCAACTCGCTGCCCAGCACGTCCGCCAGGCGCTGCTCGCGGTCGGCGGCGCGCCACTGCTCCACCAGCCTGCCTTCGTGCCAAATTGAAAAGGCCACGTCGGGCCGGGCCAGTGCATGTCGGCGCACGGCCTCGATGCAATGCGCGAGTTCGGTGGCGTCGGTCTTCAGGAACTTGCGGCGAGCCGGCGTGCTGAAGAACAGTTCCTTCACTTCGACTGTGGTACCCGTCGCCCTGGCCGCGGGCTGCAACTCACCGCTGCGCGCGTCGAGCAGAAAGGCCGTGGCCTGGCCGGTCGTGCGCGAAATCAGGTTCAGTTCTGCGACTGAAGTGATGGCCGCCAGAGCCTCGCCGCGGAACCCCATGGTGCCCACCGACTCCAGGTCGGCCAGCGATGCGATTTTGCTCGTGGCATGGCGACGCAGCGCGAGCGTCAACTCTTCGCGAGCGATGCCGGCGCCGTCGTCTTCCACTGAGATAAGGCGGACCCCGCCGGCCAGTAACCGCACGGTGACTTGGCTGGCGCCGGCGTCGAGCGCGTTGTCCACCAGTTCGCGCACAACCGATGCCGGCCGCTCGACCACCTCGCCGGCCGCGATCTGGCTGATCAGCTCATCCGGCAATTCACGGATCGGCCGGCGCGGGGCAGGGGACAAAACAGCATTCACTCGCGCATTGTAGAGAGCGCGGCCCCG
>JBKJTX010000327.1:0-3279 GCA_046590315.1 Ramlibacter sp.
GGGACTCGAACCCCCACACCATTGCTGGCGTCAGGACCTAAACCTGGTGCGTCTACCAATTTCGCCACCCGCGCCCACTGTCCTGATTCGTCAAAGGAAAGCGGGCCGCCGGTACTACCCGGCGGCCCGCTCGAATCCGGTGAACCTGAGATTTTAACCCGTTCAGCGACCTTGCTTGCAGCAGGCTTCAGATGCGGCGGCGGCGGGGCACCACCTGGAGCTGGACGCCGACTCGAGCCGGCACCGCCCCGATGCTGACGGCTACGGCCGGCAGGTCCAGCAGTTGGTCCGGGTGCCAGACGCTAATCTGGGCCGGACCGTCTGGCGCTTCAAAGAGCGCTTGCCCTTCAGCCGTGGTTTTGACCGTCCAGGGTGAGTCGGCAACGAACACATGTCCCCGCATGGAGCCGTGAAGGTGGCACGAAAGCAGCATAGGCCCCGCTTCATCGACGACCACCTCCAACTGCTTGGCAGGCGATCCGGTCTTGCGGCCGTCCAGACGCAGCTCGAAGCCGCCAGCAGACGGCGTGGCGCCGAAAGCCTGGGCAGAGCGAACCCCGCGCACGTGATGGTCCCAGGTGTCGTTGTTCTGGAAGCTCAGTTTCGTTCCCACGGCCACCACCGAGACCGCCGGAGAAAACTGCATCTTCTCCTGAAAGATGGTGGCAGCCTGAGGCAGTGCCGGCGCACCACCTGCCCGTTGCGCCGGCTTCACGATGACCACTGCATCGGGAACCGGCTTGCCTTCCTTGTCCGTGACGGTAACGAGTAGCGAGCCGGCCTGGGCGGCGCTGCACACAGCCGCTGCGAGGATTGCGATGGTGGCTTTCATCAGCGCACCGTAATCACGTCGCGGTGCATGTGCGCGAGCTGCGCCAACAACCGGTTCTGCGCGGTGAACGGGATTTGCCGTGCTTCCATCGAGTCCTGCAGGACTTCGACCAGGGCGTTGAAGTCGCCCTTTCGAATCTCCAGGTTGGCATGCGAGGACTTCATGTCCACTCCCTTGTATTCGCAAGGGCCGCCGCTCACCTGGCAAAACTGGTCGACCAGTTGCTCCTTCACCCGCTGCTTGTTCGCATCCTTGAAATGCGCAGCCAGGCGGCTATCGGCCTCGATGCGGACCATGAGGTCGTCCACGAGTTGCACAAGCCCGGGCTTTTCCCCCAGCGCGCGGTACAGGCCCACGTCTGCCGGCGCCATTTGCGCGTTCGTCGCGCCCGCAGCCATCAGCGCGGGAAGTGCGACCATTAAAGTCAACGATCGAATGTTCATGATGCTTCCCTATTGGTCAAAACGCGCCTTGCAGCGAGAGATAGAAACCTTTTTGCTTGCGGTCGCCCGTGATGCCGGGGACCACGCGGCCGAGCCAGACGTGCGCCAGTGTCACCGACACATGCTTGGTCGGCGCCCAGGCGACGAAGATATCGGCCCAATCGTCTTCACGCAGCGCCGAGCCGAGCCCGGCCGCACGTCCCAGGGCCTCGAGGTTGTTCGGCTTGAAGCGGTACTCCGCGCCGACGGCGAGGTTGCGACGAAGCAAGTACGCGGCAGACACTTCGGTTTGCCAAGTGCGGCTGGAGCGGCCCGGCGCGTTCGCGCCGAAACCAAGCAGCCCGTTCTGGTTCGCGTTGGTATTGCGCACGGTCGCGTTCAAGAGAACGCCTTGCGCGAGGAACAATTTGGTTGCGCTGACGTAGAAATCAGTTCCGCTCGTTTTCGCTCCGAGAAACTGAAGTACGGACGACAGCGAGCCAGGATCGACCCGCTTGTGCTCCAGTCCCACCGCCACTTGCGGCATCCAGGTGTCGCTCTCAAGAATGGCGTCGCCTGCCACGCGGACCTTGAGGCCAAGGACATCCATGCGGATATGTTGGCCGGGTGTGACCCCGAACGGCGCGATGCCGTTCAAGGCGATCGCGGGCGAGGCGTCGAAATCCTGGCGCGCCAGCGAAAGTTCGACCCGTTCGTTCCACGCGGCGGCAGCGCCGTAAGTGAGTAACCCGTAGTCTTGGGTCCGCGCCTTGGAGACATGAGCGGAGAGTCCCAGCTCGCCCTCGGCGGCGTTGCTTCCGATGACAGCCCAGGGTGTGAGGCCGCCCCCCGCTGCTCCGTCGATGCTGCTGACGCCGCCGGTCAATACCAGCTTGCCGGTGTCGGCAAGCGCCGCACAGGGCGCCGCGACGGCCCAGGCCGCTAATGCAATTTGTCTCCACATACCCGAACTCCTCGCATGGTCTAGTTGCTACCAGTTGCATCTTACGCAACAGCGAGTAATTTGGATGCAGATTTTTTCAGGCTGTGGCTGGCACGGCCCCGGGGTGGCCCAAAGTCACGAGTTCGTCGCCCGGCCGCCGCACTCTGAACGCCGCCGCGTACATCGCCGGCAGGGCCAGCAAGGTGAGCACAGTGGCAACGATGAGGCCGCCCATGATGGCGACGGCCATGGGGCCCCAGAACACGGAGCGCGACAGCGGGATCATGGCCAATACCGCGGCTGCCGCCGTAAGCACAATCGGCCGCAGCCTTCGGACGGCTGAATCGACAATCGCGTTCCAGGTGGGCACGCCACGGGCGCGGTCCTGCTCGATCTGGTCGATCAGGATGACGGAGTTGCGAATGATCATGCCGAACAGGGCGACGATGCCCAGCCCCGCGACAAAGCCCATCGGGCGGTTCAACACCAACAGCGCGCCCGCCACGCCTGCGATGCCCATGAACCCTGTGACAAAGGCGAGCATGGCCCGGCTGAAGCTGTGTAGCTGAAGCATGAGCAACGTGAGGATGATGAACGCCGCGATCGGCAATCCTGCCGCAATGGCGCCCTGGCCCTTGCTACTTTCCTCCACCGCACCCGCGACTTGAATCGCGTAGCCCAACGGCCACTTCTTTTCTAGCGACCGCAGCTGCGGCAGCAGTTCGTTGGTAACAGTGGCGCCCTGAACGCCTTCGACGATGTCGCTCTGCACCGTGATGGCGTAGTCGCGGTTCTCCCGCCACATCACGCCCGGCTCCCAGCTGAACACCGGCTTGGCGATTTGCGTCAAAGGGATCGACTTGCCAGACGCCGTCGGCAGATAGGCATTGCCGATGTCTGTGAGTGCGTTGCGCTCGTCCAGCGGCTGGCGCAATACGATGTCGATCAGCTTGTCGCCTTCGCGGTACTGGCCAACGGATGTCCCGGACAGGATCGTCTTGGAGGCCTGGGCGATCGACTGGCTGGTGACGCCCAGCGCCCGCGCCTTGGACTGGTCGACTTCCAGGCGCAGCACCTTCACC
>JBKJTX010000372.1:0-3947 GCA_046590315.1 Ramlibacter sp.
CTGAACGCCGCGGGGACTACTACGTCGTCAACGGCCAGAAGATCTGGACGACGCTCGGCCACTACGGGGGCTGGATCTTCTGCCTCGTGCGCACCGACTCCCACGCCACACGCAAACAGGAGGGCATCAGCTTCCTGCTGATCGACATGACCACCCCCGGCATCACCGTGCGCCCGCTCATCCTCATGGACGGCGGCCACGAGGTCAACGAGGTGTTCTTCGACGATGTGAAGGTGCCCATCGAAAACCTGGTCTTCGAAGAGAACAGGGGCTGGAGGGTGGCCAAGTACCTGCTCGGCCACGAGCGCATGGGCTCGGCCAACGTGGGCGGCAGCAAACGCATGCTGGCCGACCTGAAGGAGGTCGCAAGCCGCGAGCTGAAGAACGGCAAACCGATCCTCGAAGACCCTCGGTTTCGTGACAAGTTGAGCCGCATCGAAATCGACCTGCAGGCGCTGGAGCTCACCTCCATGCGCTTTCTCGACAAAATGCGCCGCAGCGGCCAGCCGCCTGGGGCCGACGTGTCGCTGCTGAAGATACGTGGCACCGAGATCTCGCAGGCCATCACCGAGCTTGCGATGCAAGCCCTCGGGCCGAGCGCGCAGCCCTTCCGTGCCATCGACGGCGAAGAGCTCGACCCGCTCATCGCCAACGTCACGCCGCGCTACCTCAACTACCGCAAGGCAAGCATCTACGCCGGCTCGAACGAGGTCCAGCACAACATCATCGCCAAGGCCGCGCTCGGCCTTTGATGCGGAGACATCCCCATGAACTTCGAACTCACAGACGAGCAGCAGCAACTCGCCGACTCGCTGCGCAAGTACCTCGGCAATGCCTACGACTTTGAGAAGCGCAAAGCCATCCTCCAGTCAGCCACCGGCCAGGGCGAAGGCGTGTGGTCCACCTTTGCCGAGATCGGCCTCACGGCGCTCGCCCTACCCGAGGCCGACGGCGGATTCGGCGGCGGAGCCGGCGACCTGATGGCGGTGATGCAGGCCTGCGGCGAAGCGCTCGTCGTGGAGCCGCTGCTCGACAACGTTGCCCTCGGTGGGCGACTGCTGGCGCGCGCCGGCAACGACGCCCAGCGCGGAGCCTGGCTGCCCGGTCTGGCCGACGGCTCGGCGCAACTCGCCTTCGCCTATCTGGAGCCGGGGCGCCGCTACGAACTCATGCCGCAAAGCACCACCGTCACCGGCAACACCGACGGCTGGCTGCTCAACGGCGAGAAGAGCGTGGTGATCGGTGCACCCTCGGCCACCCGACTCATCGTGTCGGCCAGCAACGGCAGCGGTGCGAGCCTTTTTCTTGTTGACCCAAAGGCGCAAGGCGTGTCGCTCAGGGCGTACCGCACGGTCGATGGGATGCGCGCCGCCGATATCAGCTTCAGTCACGTGAAGCTCGGGGCCGATGCGCTCCTGGGCACCCTGGGCGAAGCCATGCCGCTGATTGAAGAAGCGATCGACTTCGCAACAGCCCTGCTCTGCGCCGATGCCGTGGGCGCGATGCAGCATGCCTGTGACGCGACACTCGACTACCTCAAGACCCGCAAGCAGTTCGGCGTGCCCATCGGCTCGTTCCAGGCGCTGCAACACCGCATGGTCGACATGGTGATCGCCACCGAAGAAGCTCGTTCCATGGCGATCCTCGCGGCGGCCAAGGTCGACGACACGAGCCTAAGCGTCACCGAACGCGTTCGCGCCGTCTCGGCGGCCAAGGTGAAGATCGCCGAAGCCGCAAAACGCGTGCGCGAGGAAGCGGTGCAGTTGCACGGCGGCATGGGCATGACCGAGGAGCTGAAGGTGTCGCACACCTTCCGCCGATTGACGATGGCCGGCCAGCGCTTTGGTGATCTGGACCACCATCTTCAGCGGTACGGCGCGGCGGTTTGAGCTTGGGCTGACCAACGCCTAGGCGCGGCACCGGCCCGTTGTGACGAGGCCGCAGATACCTCGGGTCCCGAGCTCACATGCGCGCGAGGTACTGCTCATAGCCGGGCTCGAGCTCGATGTTCATCGACTGCAGGAAGCGGCTCACGCACACGTAGAAGCTCGCGGTCAGCACCAGCTCCACCACGGCGGCGTCGTCAAAGCCACAGGCCTTGAGCTGCGCAACGGTGGCCTCGGAGGCTGAGGGTCCGCGAGTGACTTCCTCGGCGAGCTGCAGCACCGCGCGCTCGTTGGCATCGAAGAGCTCGGAGTCGCGCCAGTTCGCGAGCGCATCGATCTGCGCGTCGCTCACGCCCGCGGCGGCGGCCATCGGCAGGTGGTGCGCCCATTCGTAGGCCGTGCCGGCGACCTGCGCACCGCGCAGGATCAGTAGTTCGCGCAGGGCGCGCGAGGTCTTGGCGTTAAGGCGCAGCGGCCACGCGAAGTCGACCCAGCCGCGAAGCATCTCCGGCGCCGTGCCCATGACGCGGTAGAGATGGGGCATGTGGAAGTCCGGCCCGCGTGCCGCGCGCACTTGGTCAAACACGGCTTTGGCGGCGGGGTCCTCGGGATGCTCGGGAAGCAGGGGAACGCGGGGCATGAAGTGGCCTTTTGGAAATAATTTAGACGGGCCTGGTGTCGGGCTTGAGGCCGGGGGACGGTGCGTGGCCAGCGGTGGTGCCGGCATCGACCGGCAGGACCACGCCGGTGACCCAGCGGGCCTCGTCGCTCGCGAGGTAGGCCACGGCCTGTCCCACGTCCCAGCCCGAGCCTTCAGTCTGCAGCAAGGAGCGCTTGCGCCGGTGCTCGCGCACTTCGGGCGTCATTCGACCTGCAACCATCGGCGTGTAGACCATGCCGGGCGCGACGCAGTTCACGCGAATGCCCTCGACGCCATGGTGCGCGGCCATGGCGCGGGTCATGTTGACCACTGCGCCCTTCGAGGTCGGATAGAGCAGGGCGGGCGTGCCGCCAATCAACCCCGCGACCGAGGCGATATTGACAATGGCGCCGCGGCCTATCTTGCGCATCTCGGGGATCGCGTACTTGGCCATCAACATCATCGACGTGACGTTCACGCGCAGCGCGCGGTCCCATTCCTCGATGTCGAGATCGACCGCGGTGCCCGCAGGCCCCCCAATGCCGACGTTATTGACGAGGACGTCGACTCGGCCCCAGGCCTCGACTGCGACGGCCACCGCCTGGCGGCACTGGGCGGCGTCCGACACGTCGCATTGCGCCGCGATGGCGGTGCCGCCTTCGGCCACGATCATTCGTTCAGTTTCGCGTGCGGCATCGAGCCGCATATCGAGCAGCAGCACCCTGGCGCCGCGGCGCGCAAGCAATATGGCAGCGGCGCGACCGTTGCCGATGTCGGCGGTGCGCGAGCCGGCGCCGGTCACGATCGCGACACGGCCTTTGAGGCTGCTGCTGGCGGCCTCGGAATGCGGCGTGGTGGCAGGAGTGGGGGGTGGGGGTGCGGAGGAGGTGTTCACGGAGCGGGCGCGCGACCGGGGCTTGAAGAAGGTTCATGATAGTCCTGAAGCAAACTGCAGCGCTACTAGGTGCGCTGAGCGGCGTGGACGACGGCGGCAGCGGTAAAGTGCGGGACTCAGGTCTTCCCCCTATGACTTCGTCCCCCCGCTTCGGCCACATCTACGTCCTGCTGTTCTGGGCAGTCGTCATGGGCGTGGTCTGGGTTGCGATGGAATGGTTCATGGAACCAAAAAGGTCCGTCGTCACGGCCCAAGGCGAGCTGGTGATACTTCGACATCGCGACGGGCACTTCTACGTCGAGGGGACGGTCAACGGCAAGGCCTTACGGTTCATGGTGGACACTGGCGCGACGGGGGTGGTGGTGACCGAAGCATTCGCGCAAGGCGCGGGGTTGCCGCCCGGCGAGCCGACGACGTTCAATACCGCCAACGGCACGTTGACTGGCCGCATGGTGCGGGGTATGGCTGTCACGGCAGGACCGCTGTCGGTCACGGCGACAAGCGTAGGGGTCGGACTATTGGGCGT
>JBKJTX010000381.1:0-17799 GCA_046590315.1 Ramlibacter sp.
GTTGCTTTGCGCGACCGTCGTGCCGCTGCCGTCGACCAAGGTGGCGTTGAGCGTGATCGTCTGGTCGGAAGTGATCGAGCCTTTGTCCCAAATGGAGAAGGTGACCTCGCTTTGTCCGGGCTGGACGGTCAACAGAACCTGGCCGTTCGGGAGTTGAAGGGTGAGCACGACTGTGCTGCCGCTCTTGACCTCCCACGTGTTGAGCGCGCCGACTTTACGGGTGGCCGTTCCGACAGTCATTGCGCTGGGGCCGCCCTGAGCACCATTGAACCAACACCGCCGGAGTCCGTGATCACGTCGTTGCGATCCGGTCGCCTGGACCGCGAATGCAGAAGTGGCGACTACCGCGCCAACGACAACCAGGCGAGTCCGCTTGAAAAAAGCGAACGATGGGCCGACTTGTAGCCTCAACGCACCGCTCTCGAATCCCCATCGCGCAAGTAGCCAGCGCAAAGCTGCGCGGATTCTTCCGCAGTCTTCACATTGTCGGTGTCTCGCACCTTCCTCAGCCGCGCATCGTAAGGGATGAGCGCGTCGCTGGTTCCGATCTGTGACTCGTTTACGGGCAATGCGCGCCAAACGAGTCGCTGACTGCGTAATTCTAGGGAAGCGACAAACTTCGTTCTGTCGCGCCCGCTGATGATGGTCACATGCGCGGCCCGTCCCTTGACGGTTCCAAAAATGGAGCGCGCCTCGCTTGCGTCCAATTTGCCTGCGCCCATCGTGGCGTACCAATGCGTGCCGCAAATGCGCGCGCCTTTTTGCGCCAGATAAAGCGTAAAGCCGCCGCAATACTCCGAGCCGACCGGCTCGCAAACAAGGCTCGACCATGCGCCGGAGAATGGCTGGGCGGCGCTCGCGGTGTGGGTGAGCACGAAAAAGGCGAACGCGACAACGGCCGCCCTCAAGCCACCCTCCCTTCCTCGACCACGCTCCAATGCGTCGGCTCCTGCGCGGGCAACCCGCCCGCACCCTTGGCGCCGAACTGCAGCACTTCATCCGCCTGCAGCCCGCGCGGCAGCGCGTGCGCAATCAGCAGGATGGTCACCTTGCCCTTCAGCTGGTTGATGGTGTGCGCAAGGTGTTCCGCCGTTGGGGCGTCCAGGCTGCTGGTTGCTTCGTCGAAGATCAACACGCGCGGCTTTTTGAGCAGGGCGCGCGCGATGGCGATGCGCTGGCGCTGGCCGCCTGAGAGGCCCACGCCGTGCTCGCCGAGCGGCGTCTGGTAGCCCTGTGGAAGCTGCTCGATCACGTCGTGAATTTCTGCCATGCGGCAAACCTCCACGATCTGCGCGAAATCGGCGTGCGGGTTCGCCATCTGCAGGTTGTCGTAGACAGTGCCGGAGAACAATGTCGTTTCCTGGGGCACGACGCCGAAGCCGCTGCGCAGCTCGTTGGCGCTCATGTGGCGGGTGTCGTGGCCGTCCAGCAGGAGGCAGCCGTCGGTGGGCGGGTAGAACCCCAGCAGAAGCTTGGCGAGCGTGCTTTTTCCGCAGCCGCTCGGCCCCATGAGGACCGTGAGCTGACCGGGCCGGATCGTGAGGTTGAGCCCGCGGTACAGCCAAGGGTGCTGTTCGGAATAGCGGAACGACACGTCTTGAAATTCAATCGTGCCGCCGCGGGGATGTTGTTGGCCGGCGCGCTGGGGCAGCAGCGCATAGGGCTCGGTGGGCATGTCCATCACGTCGCCCAGGCGCTGCACCGCGATCTCGGCTTGTTGAAACTGCTGCCACAGGCCCACCAGCCGCAACAGCGGCTGGCTCATGCGGCTGGCGAACATTTGAAACGCCACCAGCATGCCCACGGTGAACACCGCGCCGCCCTCCGCCGCGCGGTTGGCGCTGTCCATGACCAGCAATGCGCCCATGACAAGCACAGCGAGCGTCATGGCCTGCTCCAGCGTGTTGGCCACCGTGTTGTAGGTGTTGGAAACCTGGCGCGTTTCTAACGCCGCGGCAAGGTAATGCGCGAGCTGCTCGCTGTAGCGGCGCTCGAGCACCGGCTCCATCTGAAGCGATTTCACTGTGGCCATGCCCGACAGGTATTCGGTGACAAAGGCCTGGTTCTTCGCACCAAGCAGGAACTGCCGGTTCAACTTGGCGCGAAAAAGCGGCGTCACGGCCACGCTGATGCCCGCGATCAGCAGCAGCGCGGCCAGCGCAATCAGGCTCAGTTGCCAGCTGTACCAGAACATGACGGCCAGGAAGATCACGAGGAACGGGCAGTCGAGCAGCAGCGTCACGGCGGCGCCCGAGACAAACTCCCTGATCTGTTCTACACCGTGCAGCCGCGCTACCAGCACGCCGGTTTGCCGGTGCTCGAAGTAGGGCATAGGCAGGCGAAACAGGTGGCGGAACACGGCTTGACCCAGCACCGCGTCGACGCGGTTGCCGGTGTGCAGAACCAGGTACTGGCGCATCCAGGTCATGAGGGCGGAGAAGACCATAAACATCAACAGCGCCACACCGAGCACCCACAACGTACTGCGAGAGTGATGCACGACCACCTTGTCGATCACGATCTGCGTGCACAAGGGCGTGGCCAAGGCCACCAGCTGAATCGCCAGTGACGCGGTCAGGACCTCGCTCCAGATTCGCTTGTGCTTGAGCAGTTCGGGGATGAACCACGAGAAGCCGAAGCCAGGGCGCGCCCGGGGGATGTCGTCGTCGAGCGAGGGCGCTACCTCGTGGCTGAAAAGGAGGACATCGGGCTCGAAAAGTTCGGTGAACTGCGCGGGCGCGGCGGAGCGCGGCGCTGTTTCGCCCGGCCGGAAGTAGGTTACTTCTGAGGGCGTCGCCTGCACGATCAGAGCCGGTGCGAAGTGCGCGGCGCTTGCACCCGGTGAGTCAGTCTTAAGCAAGGCCAGGCAGGGCAAGGGCAGCCCCGTGACACCGGTGGCGCCGGCACGGTGCTCGCCGACCTTGAAATTGAGTGCGCGAGCCGCCGCGGCGAGTGCGGGGCGGTCATACGGCGGAGGACACTGCTGGAGGATCACGCTGGGCTCGAACGGAATACGCCGCCACTGGCACAGGCTGCCCAGTGTCCAGAGAAAATCCTCCGTCGAGAACGTCGTCGTGCCGGCCAATGAAGCCTCCCTGCGGCTAGCCCCGTCGCAAGGCGCAGGGAAGAATATGAAATGGTCGAGCAGGAATATTACCCAGAAATTATTGCAATGCAATCGGGAATGAAATCTTTCTCATTGAGAATTACTGGCTGAGTGTGCTGCGACGTATGGGTCCGTATTCCCTATACTGGCCCGCTGCCACAGTGGCGACGTGGCTTGCGCGTCGCTGCCTGGCGCCGGCCCTGCCTTTCCCTTTTGTGTTCTATGAATCCGATCCCTAACAGACTGACCTTGGCAGCTTTCCATTCACGTGTGCCGTCCTTGCTGCTCGCGTGCCTGCTGTCCACCCTGCTGGCCGCGTGCGGCCCGGCTACCAACGCCCAGCCCGCGCCCGGCGGCGCCATGCCACCGCCTGAAGTCGGGGTCGTCACCGTGGCGCCCAGCGACGTCGGTTTGGTGGTCGAACTGCCCGGACGGCTGGAGGCTTCGCGGGTGGCGCAGGTGCGCGCGCGCGCAGCCGGGATCGTCCAGCAGCGCCTGTTCCGTGAGGGCAGTGACGTGCGCGCTGGCCAGCCTCTTTTCAAGATCGACGCGGCGCCCTATGCCGCCGCGCAAGCCAGCGCACAGGCGACACTTGCCAAGGCGCAAGCCAACCTGGGCCAAGCCTCCGCGCTCGCCGAACGCTACAAGCCGCTGGTCGAAGCCAATGCGATCAGCAAGCAGGATTATGCGAACGCCGTCGCCGCGCAACAGCAGGCGCAGGCTGATGTGGCAGCAGGCCGCGCAGCCGTACAGACCGCTCAGATCAACCTCGGGTATGCATCGGTCACTGCGCCGATCTCCGGTCGCATCGGCCGTGCGCTGGTGACCGAGGGCGCGCTGGTCGGGCAGGGCGAGCCGACCCCGCTGGCGATGATCCAGCAGATCCACCCGATGTACGTGAACTTCACGCAGTCCGCCTCCGAGGTGATGGCGTTGCGCCGGGCGCTGGAGCAGGGGCGACTCCAACGCGCTCCAGGCCTTGAGGGCGCGCAGGTGCGAGTAGTGCTTGAAGACGGCACCGAGTATCCGCAGCCCGGCCGCCTGCTGTTCTCCGACCTCTCGGTGGACCCGGGCAGCGGGCAGGTCACGCTGCGCGCTGAAGTGCCCAACGCCAACGGCACGCTGTTGCCCGGTCTCTATGTTCGCGTCAAGCTGGAACAGGCCAAGGCGGGCAATGCCGTGCTGCTGCCGCAGCAGGCGGTCACTCGCGGGGGGACGGGTGACACCGTGATGGTGGTCGACAAAGAGGGCAAGGTGAGCCCGCGGCCCGTCAAGGTCGGCAACCAACAGAACGGGCAGTGGGTGATCTTGAGCGGGCTGCAAGCCGGCGAACAGGTGATCGTCGACGGCTTCCAGAAGCTGCGTCCTAACGCCCCCGTGAAGCCCGTACCGTGGACGGCCGCCGGTGCTTCGCGGCCCGCCGCGTCGGCCGCGTCCGTGCCCGCCAAAGCCAAGTCGTAAGCCAGCATGGCCAAGTTCTTTATCGACCGGCCGGTCTTTGCCTGGGTGATCGCGCTGTTCATCCTGGTGCTGGGCGCCGTTGCCATCACCAAGCTGCCCGTCGCGCAGTATCCGTCCGTCGCACCGCCCACCATCGTGGTTTCCGCGGTTTACCCTGGCGCCTCGGCGCAAACGCTCGAGGACACCGTGCTCGCCATCATCGAGCAGGAGATGAACGGCTCGCCCGGCCTCATCTACATCGAATCCGTGGCCCAGGCCAACGGCAGCGGCTCGATCAGCCTCAGCTTCGAATCGGGCACCAACCCCGACCTGGCCCAGGTCGATGTCCAGAACCGGCTGGCACGCGCGTCGCCGCGGCTGCCGGCGGCTGTGACGCAGCAGGGTGTGCGTGTCGACAAGGCGCGCTCGAACTTTCTGCTGTTCACGATTCTGTCGTCAGACAAGGGCGAGTACGACCCCGTGGCGCTCGGTGACTACGCCTCGCGCAACGTGTTGCCCGAAATCCAGCGCATCCCCGGCGTCGGCCAGGCGCAGCTGTTCGGTACCGAGCGCGCCATGCGCATCTGGATCGACCCCGCCAAGCTGGTGAGCTTCAACTTGTCCACTGCCGACGTCAACAGTGCGATCCGGTCTCAGAACGCCCAGGTGTCCGCTGGCGCGATTGGCGATCTGCCTAACGTCAGCGGGCAGGGCGTGGCCGCGACCGTGGTCGTCAACGGCCAGCTCACCACACCCGAGCAGTTCGGCAACATGGTGCTGCGTGCCAACACGGACGGCTCCGCGGTGCGCCTGCGCGACGTCGCGCGTGTTGAACTGGGAGCGCAAACCTACGCAGTATCCGCGCGCTTGAACGGGCGCCCATCGACGGGCATCGGCGTGCAGCTCGCGCCGACCGGCAACGCGCTGGCGACGGCCCGGGCTGTGCGTGCCCGCATGGAACAGCTCTCCAAATTCTTTCCCGCCGGTATGAAGTGGAGCATTCCCTACGACAGTTCGCGCTTTGTCAACATCTCCATCAAGCAGGTCGTCGAAACGCTGCTGGAAGCGATGCTGCTGGTGTTCCTGGTGATGTTTCTGTTCCTGCAGAACTGGCGCTACACCGCCATCCCGGCCATCGTCGTGCCGGTTTCGTTGCTCGGCACTTTTGCCGTGTTGCTGACGTTGGGATTTTCGATCAATGTGCTGACCATGTTCGGCATGGTGCTCGTGATTGGCATCGTGGTCGACGACGCCATCGTGGTCGTGGAGAACGTCGAACGGATCATGAGTGAAGAGGGATTGGCGCCGCGGGACGCGACGGTCAAGGCGATGAAGCAGATCCAGGGCGCGATCGTCGGCGTGACGGTGGTACTGATCTCGGTGTTCGTGCCGCTCGCCTTTTTTGGCGGGGCGGTGGGCAACATCTACAAGCAGTTTTCCGCGGTGATGGTCGCGTCGATTTCGTTCTCTGCGTTCCTCGCGCTCTCGCTCACGCCGGCCTTGTGCGCCACGCTGCTGAAACCTATGGCGGCGGGTCACCATCTGGAGAAAAAAGGTTTCTTCGGCCGTTTTAACCGCGGTTTTAAGCGCACGGCCAAGGGCTACGAGGGCTTAGTCGCTGCGGTGTTGAGCCGACTTGGGCGAACCATGGCGGTGTACGTTGGCGTGCTGGTCGCGGTCGGCTACCTGTTCTTTCATCTGCCCACGTCGTTCCTGCCGAGCGAGGACCAGGGCTACATGATCGTGAACGTGCAGTTGCCGCCGGGCGCGACGGTGGAGCGCACGACCCGCGTGATGCAGCAGGTCGAGGAATTTATCCTGAAGCAGCCTGAGGTGGAGAGCATGGTCGGCGTGCTGGGGTTCTCTTTTTCCGGCCAGGGGCAGAACGCCGGACTCGGGTTTGTGACGCTCAAGGACTGGAGCGAGCGAAAAGGGGCGGAGCACAGCGCGCAGGCACTGGTGGGACGGGCCTTTGGCGCCTTGTCGCGCATCCGCGATGCTTTCATCTTTGCCGTGAGCCCGCCCGCCATCCCCGAGTTGGGGTCGGCGACCGGTTTCAACTTTCGATTGCAGGACCGCGGCGGGCACGGCCGCGCCGCGCTGGTCGCTGCACGCAACCAGCTGCTCGGCCTCGCGGGAAAGAGCAAGGTGATCACTGGCGTGCGGCCCGACGGCCTCGAAGACGCGCCACAGCTGCAAGTCGACATCGATCGCGACAAGGCGAGCGCGCTCGGCGTCGCCTTCGATGCCATCAACTCGACCATGGCGACGGCGCTGGGCTCGTCTTATGTGAATGACTTCCCCAACCGCGGGCGCTTGCAGCGCGTGATCGTGCAATCGGACGCGCCGGGGCGGATGCAACCGGACGACATCCTTCGCCTGACGGTTATCAATAACAAGGGCGCCCCGGTTCCGTTCGGCGCGTTTGCCACCACGCGGTGGATCACCGGCGCGATGCAAACCATTCGCTTCAACGGCTATCCGGCAATGCGCATCTCCGGCGACGCCGCAGCCGGCCGCAGCACCGGCGAAGCCATGGACGAGATGGAACGCCTGGCCGCGCAACTTCCGGCAGGCTTTGCTTATGAGTGGACCGGCGTATCGCGCGAAGAAAAGCTCTCGGGCTCGCAAGCTGCGATCCTGTTGGGCTTTTCGTTGCTGGCGGTCTTCCTGTGCCTGGCGGCACTCTACGAGAGCTGGTCGATCCCGATGTCGGTGGTTCTGGTGGTGCCGTTGGGCATCGTCGGTGCCTTGCTGGGCGCGACGTTGCGCGGCTTTCCGAATGACGTGTACTTCAAGGTCGGCCTCATCACCATCATCGGCCTGTCGGCGAAAAACGCGGTGCTGATCATTGAGTATGCGAAGGAGCTGCACGCGCAAGGCCGCGACTTGGTAGAAGCGGTGCTCGAAGCTTGCCACCTGCGGTTCCGGCCGATCATCATGACCTCCTTGGCGTTCATTCTGGGCGTCCTGCCGCTGGTGGTCGCCACCGGCGCCGGCTCGGCAAGCCAGCGCGCGATTGGCACGGGCGTGATGGGCGGCATGATCACGGCGACCAGCTTGCTGGTGGTGTTCGTGCCCGTGTTCTTCGTCGTGGTGCGCCGCTTCTTCAAAGGCAGCGAGCGGCAACGGCGCATGCATGCGCACGAATCCGATGGCGCGCCTGCGGTGGGGGGCGGCGAATGAAACGAATTCTGAGCGCACTTACCGCCGGGGCCCTCGCGGCGGGCTGCTCGATGGCACCCAAGTACGAACGCCCCGAGGCGCCCGTGCCCGCCACGTTTCCCTTCGGGTCCGCGGCGTCGGCGTCGGGCGCCACGGCATTGCCCTGGCAGAACTTCTTTGCGGACGAACGCCTGCGCCAGTTGATAGCCATCGCTTTGCGCAACAACCGCGACCTGCTCGTGGCCGTGCTCAACATCGAACAGGCGCGTGCCCAATTCGACATTCGCCGCGCTGACCGCTTCCCGACGGTTGGCGCCAACTTGAGCGGGTCGCGCACGCCCAACAGCAGCGGCGGCACGACGCGCCTCTACACCGCAGGTCTCGCGTTCACCGCGTGGGAGATCGACCTGTTCGGCCGCGTCGCCAGTCTGTCGGAAGCCGCGCTGGCCCAGTACCTGGCCACCGAAGAGGGCCGCAAGGCAGCGCAGATGAGCTTGGTCGCGACGGTCGCGAACACCTGGCTCGCCCTCACGGCCGACGACGAGTTGCTCGATCTCACACGCCAGACACTGGCTACGCGCGAAGAGTCGCAGCGCCTCAGCAAGCTCAGATTCGACAACGGCGCGACCTCGGAACTCGATTTCCGCCAGGCGCAATCCCTCACTGAAAGTGCGCGGGCGACTTTCGCGCAGCTGACACGCCAGCGTGCGCTCGATCTCAATGCGCTCGCATTGCTGCTCGGCCAGCCGGTGCCGGCGGACTTCCAGGCACCGGCGGGAACGGAATCGGTGAGCCTGCCCGACTTGCCGGCGGGCACGCCTTCGGAGGTGCTGACCGCGCGTCCTGACGTCCGCCAAGCCGAGCAGCAACTGATCGCGGCCAACGCCAACATCGGCGCGGCCCGGGCCGCGTTCTTCCCGCGCATTACGCTCACCGCCGGCCTCGGCACCGCAAGCAAGGACCTCTCGAATCTGTTCGCGGGCGGATCGTGGGGTTTGACCGTGGCACCCGCGTTGCTCCAGCCGATCTTCGACGCCGGCCGTAATCGGGCTGGGCTTGCGTCGGCGACGGTATCGCGCGACATCGCGGTCGCCCAGTACGAAAAGGCTATCCAGTCGGCTTTCCGCGAAGTGGCGGATGCGCTGGCGGGGCGGGCGACCTTCGGCGACCAGCTCCAAGCACAGCGAAACGCGGCGCAAGCCGAAGCCGCACGCTTGCGCCTCTCCGAGCTGCGCTACAACAATGGTGTGTCCAGCTATCTCGATCTCCTGGACGCCCAGCGTTCGCTCTTCACCGCCCGGCAGGCGCTGGTGCAGACGCGTTTGGCGCAATTGCAAAACCAGGTGCAACTGTACAAAGTGCTCGGGGGCGGCTGGACGTCGCCGCCGCAACCGTAGGGCAGAAGCCACCCAAAAGCGTGCGGCTGCGATAAGCTGTGAAGCTCATCCCATGGCCGCCTTCAACCCCCTCGAACTTTCCCAATCGCTCGCGGCGATCCACGCCGCGAATGCGAAGCTGAAGGCGTTCGTGTCTTTGCGCGACGAGGCCTCGATGCTCGCGATGGCGCAGCAACTGCAAGGCCCGCTCGCGGGCAAGCTCATCGCCGTAAAGGACATCTTCGATACGGCGGACTTTCCGACTGCGTATGGCTCGCCCATTTATTCGGGCCATCAGCCGTCCACTGAAGCAGCGATGGTCGGCATCGTGCGTCATGCGGGCGGTCTGGTGATCGGCAAATCGGTGACCACCGAGTTCGCCTATCTGCAGCCCGCAGCGACGCTCAATCCCGCTGCGCCCGGGTGCACGCCGGGCGGCTCGTCCGCCGGGTCCGCCGCCGCAGTCGCCGCAGGACTGGTGCCTTTGGCGATCGGTTCGCAGACCGGCGGCTCCACCATCCGACCCGCCTCGTACTGCGGCATCGCCGGCTTCAAGCCCAGTTTCGGTGCCATGCCAACGGCCGGCATGAAGTGCTTCTCCTGGTCGCTCGACACAGTGGGGCTCTTCGCTCGCACGGTCGACGAAGTCGCGGTGTTCGCGCAGGCCGCGAGCGGTCAGCGGGTGCTGACGCAGCCCGCGCGCGAGCCCGGGCAATGGACCGTTGGAATCCCTCGGGCCTATCCGTGGGGCGAAGTCTCGGCCAGTGGGCTGAAAGCGATGTCACGCGCCGCCGAATTGCTGCGCGCAGCGGGCGCTCGCGTGGTCGAGTGCGAGTTGCCGGCGTGGGTGGGCGATTCGTTCACTGCGCACGATGCGGTGCAGGGCTGGGAAGCGGCACGAGCGCTCACGCTCGAGATCGATACCAGCCTCACCATGTTGTCGCCACTCTTGCGCGACTACCTGTTGGCCTCCCGCAAGATCAGCGATGCCAGCTACGCCGCCGCACAGGTCGTCGCCCGGCGCGCACGGCTCCAATGCCGCGACTGGCTGCCGGGGATCCACGTGCTCCTAACGCCGAGCGCGCCCGATGAAGCCCCGACTGGATTTGCAAGCACGGGCGCGTCCACCTTCAATCGCGCGTGGACCCTGCTCGGCACGCCGTGTCTGAACGTTCCCGGGGCCACCGGCATCAGCGGCCGGCCGATGGGGTTGCAACTGATTGCCCCGCCGGGCGACGACAGCGAATGCCTGGCCGCGGGCGCACTGCTCGAAGCGGCGCTCCGGCGCGGCTGAACGCGGCTTAATCAAAGCGCACTGTCGCAGCTGGGCCGGCCGCCGCCGTCCAGCTTCTAACTTGCATATGCATCAATTGCAAGTACAATAATCGGCATGGATACCGCTGTCAAGCCCCTGGGCTGCACCAACTTCAAGCTGCGCCAGCTGATGCGCCGCGTGACGCAGCACTACGACGCAGAGGTCGGCAAGGTTGGCCTTAAAGTTACTCAATATTCGCTGCTGTCTCATGTGGCGAAGCTCGGGCCGATCCGCCCCGTCGATCTCGCGCGCGAAATGAAGATCGGCACTTCCACGCTGTCGCGCAACCTGCAACCGCTGGTGAGCGCCGGTTGGCTCGAGCTTGCGCCCGGGCCCGACGGCCGCAGCCGCCTGGTCAGTGTCACGGAGGCCGGCCGCGACAAGCGTCAGGAGGCGCAACGCCGCTGGCGCGTTGCACAGGAGTCGCTCAACCAAACGCTGGGATCGCGCCGCGTCGTTGAATTGCACGCGCGTATCGATGAGTGCATGGAACTGTTGTCCCCCCTTGCCGATGGAGAACTCGATGAGTAGTGCAACGCAGAACGCCGCCCCCCCATGGCGTTCTGGCTGGTGCTGCTGGCGGCGGCCGGCGCCGCGCTCATCCATATGCCGATCAAGGAAGCCTTGCTGCCCACGCCCCCGACGACTGCCGCCGCTTGACAGATCTTGTACAGACCTTCCCCTCGGGTTTGGTATCGTTGGCGCCTTGCCACTTTCACTACCGATCCCATGAAAGCCTTGCGACCCGTCGCCGCCATGCTCGCGGCCATGCTGCTCCTCTCAGCCTGCGATAAAAAACCCGACCCCGCCAAGCCGGCCGAGAAGGCCGCGGCCGCGCCCGTGTCGATCGAAGCGATCCAGGCCGAGGGCCAGGGCTTCACGTTCGGTTCGCCCATGAGCGTGCGCACGGTCTACGTTTTCTTCGACGCGCAGTGCCCACACTGCGGCGCGCTCTGGAACGCGGCCAAACCCCTGAAGAATCAAGCCAAGTTCGTCTGGATGCCGGTCAGGCTCATGAACAACAGCAGCGAAACCCAAGGTGCAACCCTGCTCGCTGCCAAAGACCCGGCCGCGGCGATGGACCAGCACGAGGCTTCACTGCTGGGCAAGCAAGGCGGCATCACGGTCGCGTCGGACATAGACGCGCAAAAAGCCATCGTCGCGAAAAACACGGCGCTGTTCAACCGTTTCGGCTTCGCGTCCATCCCCGTTGTCGTCGCCAAGAATGCGAAGACTGGCGCACTCGTGAGCCGCGAAGGCGCCTTGCCGACGGCCGACCTCGCGGCCTTGCTGGGCCTTTCGGTTCCCGCCGGCCCCTGAACCGCGCGCGCCGACTCAGACCGGAACGGTGTAATTGAGCGTCATTCGCCCACCGTCCACCACCACGATCTCACCGGTGATGTAGCTCGCTGCGTCGCTGGCCAGATAAGCCACGCAATCGGCGATCTCGTGCGGCTCGCCCAGACGACCCATCGGCGTGCGGCTCATGATGCGGCGCGTGGCGTCTTCGCTGGTGAGCACGGCCTTGGCTGCCAGTTCGGTTGCGATGGTGCCGGGCGCCACGGCGTTCACGCGGATGCCTTTATCCACGAGCGCCAGCGCCATCACGCGCGTAAGCTGGTTGATGCCGCCCTTACTCACGTTGTAGCTGGCAATGTTGGGAATGGTGAGCACGCCGTTGACCGAACTCATGTTGACGATGCTGCCGCGCCCGGCTTTCGCCATCTCGCGCGCTGCGGCCTGCCCCATCAGGAACGATCCCTTCAGGTTGACGCGCAACACCGCGTCGAAATCGGCTTCGGTGACGTCGAGAAAATCCGCCGCCTTGAAAATGCCAGCGTTGTTCACCAGCACATCAATGCGGCCATGCGCGCTGATTACGGCCGCGACAGCGGCGTCCACTTGGTCCTTGTCGCCGACGTCGCATTGCAGGTAAAGGCAGCCCAGCTCGGCCGCCAGCGCCTTGCCACGCGCATCGTCGACGTCGACGATCACCACCTTGGCGCCTTCGCGCGCGAACCGCCGTGCGCAAGCCTCGCCGATGCCTTGCGCGCCGCCTGTGACCAGGCAAACGCGGCCGCTGAGACCGAAGTTGATGGGGGAGGAAGCGCTAATGTTCATGCGGGCATGGTACCCGCCCATTCCGCCAGGGTGCTGCGCAGTGCGAGGGGCTCTTCATACCTTGGATTCCAAGATCTGGGCGATCGCCCAGAGGCCGTGCCACGTGGCTTCGGACCCGACGGATTCGGCTTGCACTTCAAGGTGTTGCAGCGCGAGTTCATAGCGGCGCGTCAGGGTCTTCGAGCCCACCAGGATCACCGGTGCGGCAAGTCCGCGCAGATTCTGCGAGCGCAGTTCCTCGCCGATGACCAGACCCGAGAGGTAGCTCGGCGCAGTTGCGGGCGCTAGCTTGTCGAACAACGACAAGCTACGCGTACTGAACGCGGAATGCAGCAGGTTGCCGCACTGCATCGCGTAGTCCAGGCCCTGGCGGAATGCCGCGTCATCGAGTTCGCCATCGGCGTCGGGCAGCGTGCGTGCCAGGATCGAATGCTGGCGCAGCAGCGCGTAGAACTCGCCCGTCATAAAGGTCGAGAAACGCTCGACACGGCCGTCTCGCACCCGAACCCACTTGCTGTGCGTGCCGGGCAGCACCAGCAGCCCTTCGCTCCGGCCCAAAAGGCTGAGTGCGCCGAAGAGCTGCGTCTCCTCGCCACGCATCACGTCCGGCACGCCCTCCTGCTCGCAGCTGAGGCCAGGCACGATGGCGGCGCGGCCGGGCAGCACCCACTCCAGTCGCGCCGCCACTTCGCCGAAACCTGCTGGACACGGGCAGTAGGGCGCCTCGCGCCAACCCTGGCGGCTGCCGGCCATGCCGCAGATGAGCGCGAGGCTATTCTCATCTTTCATCCAGTCGCCGCACGCGGATTCGAAGACAGCGGGGAATTCATCGGGCGCGAGAGAGAGGAGGCCGCGCGCCAGCGAACGCTCCCCCAGGGCCCGGCCCGCCTCGTCGATGAGCGCTACGCGCAGCGACGAAGTGCCCCAGTCGACACCGACCAGCGTACGTCGCGCGTGCGCGCTCACAGCATTGTCCTTACCTCTTCGGGCCGGGGCAGCGGTGCCACCGCGCCGAAACCCTGCACTGCAAGTGCCGCCGCGGCATTGGCATAGCGGGCCGCGACGAAGATGTCGTCGCCCAAAGCGATGCGCGCCAGCAGGTTGCCACAAAAGCAGTCGCCGGCACCGGTGGCATCGACCATCCGCACCTGGTGACCAGAGATGCGTTCGCGTCTACGGCCGTCGCTGACGAGGCAGCCGTCGGCGCCGAGTTTGAGTGCGACTTGGGCCGCACCGAGCGAATGGCTCCAGTCGATGATCGCGTCGGGGTCATCGATGCCACTGAGTACGCTCACGTCGTCGACGCTCGGCAGAAAAAGGTCGGCCGATGCCATCGCCCGCGTGATGGCGGCGCGCGCATCCTCCAGCGACCAGAGCTTCAGGCGCAAATTCGAATCCAACGAAACGAGCGTATTCGCCTGACCGGCTTGCGCAATTGCTTCGAACACTGTGTCACGCGCGCTGTCGGAGATCGCCAGTGAAATGCCCGAAACATGCAAAATCTTTGCGCTTCGAATCAGGTCGCCTGGTAGCCACTTCGCAGTCATGCGACTCGCGGCCGAGCCTGCACGCAGATAGTGGAACGCGTGGCCCTTGTCGCTGTGCGCGACGAAGTAAATGCCAGTGGACGCAGCGCCGTCGCGCTCGACCCCCGAGGTGTCGACGCCTTCGCGCTGCCACAGCGTCATCAGCGCGTCACCGAATGGGTCATGGCCCAGGCGTGTGAGATACGTGGTTCGCGCTCCGGCGCGGGCCGCCGCTATCACGGCATTGCTCGTGTCCCCACCAAAACCCTGCAGGTAGTGCGGCTCGCCCGAACGGGTCTGGTTGAATTCGAGCATGGCCTCACCCAGTGCGGCCACATCGAATGTCCTGTCCATTCAGTGATTGTCGCGCGGAACAAAAGCGCCGCGCTTGCCGACGAGAAAGTCCAGATCGGCGCCTTCATCGGCCTGCAACACATGGTCGATGTAGAGCTTCCAGTAGCCTGACTTGAGTGG
Source organism: Ramlibacter sp. (assembly GCA_046590315.1). Lineage (GTDB taxonomy): Bacteria > Pseudomonadota > Gammaproteobacteria > Burkholderiales > Burkholderiaceae_C > Ramlibacter. Next base: position 14,524 of record JBKJTX010000381.1, read on the forward strand.
CGGTTCCGGCGCCGTCCATTGCGCCAGCCGCGCCTTCAGCTCGTCGTCGGTGATGTGCAGCTGGATGCGGCGATTCGGCACATCGAGTTCGATCATGTCGCCGTTGCGCACGATGGCGAGCGGGCCGCCGGCCGCGGCTTCAGGCGCGGTGTGCAGCACCACCGTGCCGTAAGCCGTGCCGCTCATGCGTGCGTCACTGATGCGGACCATGTCGGTGATGCCTTTGCGCAGGATCTTCGGGGGCAGCGGCATGTTGCCGACTTCGGCCATGCCGGGGTAGCCCTTGGGGCCGCAATTCTTCAGCACCAGCACGCAGGTTTCGTCAACGTCCAGGTTCTCGTCGTCGATGCGCTGGTGAAAGTCCTCGATGTTCTCGAACACCACGGCGCGCCCCGTGTGCACCATCAACGCCGGCGTCGCGGCGCTGGGCTTGATCACCGCGCCGCGAGGCGCCAGGTTGCCGCGCAGCACGGCAATGCCGGCTTTGTCCTTGAATGGCTCCTTGAAGGTCTTGATGACGCGCGGGTCGTAGTTCTGCGCGTCGGCGAAGTTTTCCGCAACCGTCTTGCCGCTGGCGGTGACGATGTCGGTGTGAAGCAGATGCGCAATCTCTTTCATCACTACCGGCAGGCCTCCCGCGTAGCAGAAGTCTTCCATCAGGTGCTCGCCCGAAGGCTGCAGGTTCAATAGGCACGGCAACTCGCTCGCCAGACGGTCGAAGTCCTCGAGCGCCAGCTCGACGCCGATGCGCCGCGCGATGGCGATCAGGTGGATCACGGCATTGGTCGAGCCGCCGATTGCCGCCAGCGTGCGGATCGCATTCTCGAAGGCTTCGCGCGTGAGGATGCTGGAGAGCTTCTGGTCCGAGTGAACCATCTCCACGATGCGGCGGCCGGCGGAGCGCGCCAGCACATTGCGGCGGCCGTCGACGGCGGGGTAGGCCGCGTTGCCCGGCAGGCCGAGCCCGAGCGCTTCCACCATGCTGGCCATCGTCGAGGCCGTGCCCATGGTCATGCAGTGGCCGTGGCTGCGGTGCATGCAACTTTCAGCCTCGAAGAAATCCTGCAACTTCAAGGTACCCGCGCGCACCTGCTCGCTCATGCTCCACAAGCCGGTGCCCGAGCCCAGTTCCTGCCCGCGCCATTTGCCGTTGAGCATGGGTCCACCCGAAACGCCGATGGTGGGCAAGTCAACGCTCGAAGCGCCCATCACCAACGAGGGAGTCGTCTTGTCGCAGCCCATCAAAAGCACCACACCGTCGATGGGGTTGCCTCGAATCGATTCTTCGACATCCATGCTCGCGAGATTTCGGTAAAGCATCGCCGTGGGGCGCAGTAGCGTCTCCCCCAGGGACATCACGGGAAATTCGAGTGGAAAGCCGCCCGCTTCGTAAACGCCGATCTTCACCTGCTCGGCTAGCGTGCGGAAATGCGAGTTGCAGGGCGTGAGTTCGCTGAAGGTATTGCAGATGCCAATCACTGGGCGGCCGTCGAACTGGTCGTGCGGGATGCCCTTGCCTTTCAACCAGCTGCGGTAGGCAAAGCCGTCTCGGTCCTGGCGGCCGAACCACTGCTGGCTGCGAAGTTCGTGGGGTGGCTTCTTAGGCATGACGGGGAACTTACTCCTTGACCGAGCCGGTCATTCCGGACACGTAGTACTCCACGAAGAAGGAGTAGATGATCGCCACCGGCAGCGAGCCGAACAGCGCGCCCGCCATGAGCGAGCCCCAGTGATAAACATCGCCCTCGACCAGTTCGGTCACAACGCCGATGGGCAGGGTCTTGATCTCGCTCGAAGACACGAACGTCAATGCGTAGATGAATTCGTTCCAGGACAGAGTGAAGGCGAATATGCCGGCCGAAATGAGTCCCGGTACAGCCAGCGGCAGCACGATCTTGACCAGGATCTGCCAACGGGTGGCGCCGTCGATCAGCGCGCATTCTTCCAGCTCGAACGGGATGGACCGGAAGTAGCCCATCAGCAGCCACGTGCAAAAAGGAATCAGAAATGTGGGGTAGGTGAGGATCAGCGCCAGCCGCGTGTCGAAGAGGCCCAGCTGGAAGACCACCGAAGCCAGCGGGATGAACAGGATGGAAGGCGGCACCAGGTAGGCCAGGAAGATCGCCAGACCCACGTGCTTGGCGCCAGAGAACCGCAGGCGCTCGATCGCGTAGGCCGCGAACACCGATGCCGTCAGCGAAAAGAAGGTAGCGACCACCGACACCACCACGGTGTTCCACATCCACTGCGGGTAGGCGGTGTCGAACAGCAGCTTCTTGACGTGCGCCAGCGTCGGGGCGATCACCCAGAACGGATTGCCGTCGCGAGACAGCAGTTCGTTGTTGGGCTTGAAGGCCGTGATCGCCATCCAATAGAACGGAAATAGCAGCACAAAGAGGAACACTGCCAGCGGCAGATACACCGCCAATGCCTTGCGCAGCGGCGACTCCAGAAAGCCCATGCCGGTGGAATCGACCGTCGAATTGTCAGCGCTCATTTGTCCGCCCCTCCTTGCTGCCAGGCACGGCGTTGCAGACCGAAATAGCTGAACATGATTGCCGCCAGCAGGAACGGCACCATCGCGATGGAAATGGCGGCGCCTTCACCCAGCGCGCCGCCGGAGATGGCGCGCTGGAACGACAACGTGGCCATGAGGTGGGTCGAATTGAGCGGTCCGCCGCGCGTGATCACGTAGATCAGCTGGAAATCAGTGAACGTGAACAGCACCGAAAAGGTCATGACCACGGCGATGATGGGCGTGAGCAGCGGCAGTGTCACGTAGCGGAATTGCTGCCAGGGCGTGGCGCCGTCAATGGCCGAGGCTTCATAGTAAGAGGGCGAGATGGTCTGCAATCCGGCCAGCAGCGTGATGGCCACAAACGGCACGCCGCGCCAGACGTTCGCGGCAATCACAGACAGCCGCGCGTTCCACGGATCTCCGAGGAAGTCGATGTACTTGTCGATGAAGCCGGCTTTGACCAGCACCCAGCTGATGATCGAGAACTGCGAGTCATAGAGCCACCAGAAGGCGATGGCGGACAGCGCCGTCGGGACGATGTAAGGCAACAGAATCACTGCGCGAAAGAATGTCTTGAAGCGCAGGTTCTTGTTGAGGAGCAGCGCCAGCCACAAGCCAAAAACGAACTTGATGACGCTGGCCACGAAGGTGTAGAACAGCGTGTTGAACAGCGCCAGCTGCGTCACCGCGTCCTGGATGATGAACTCGTAGTTTTCCAGGCCGACCCACTGCCCCGGCCGGCCCACCTTGGCGTCGGT
>JBKJTX010000115.1:0-7085 GCA_046590315.1 Ramlibacter sp.
GGCAGATGGCCGCGCCGATCTCGCCGCTGCCGCCCGTGACCAGCGCGCGGCGCACACTTGATGCTGCGGTTTGACTCATGCTGCCTCGGTCGGCGTGAACGCCACCAGTAATTTTCCGCTGGCGAGCGGTTGCGAATCGCAAGCCACTTCGAACGCGTACAGACAGCCCGCAGCGGAGCGGCCCAGCATTTCGGCTCGAACCGACACAGTGCCGCCTTCCTCGGGAAAGTCCGCGCCCCGCAACGCCACGTCGATCAGCTTCGCGAGCATTCCGGCGCGCGGCGTGGTCACGCCATCCACCAACGCGCCGTGCACGGCCGTTGCCTGCGCGGCGTATTCGGTAGCCGCGACAACAGGTACTACGCCGTTGCGCGCCAGCGGATGCCCAGGCCCGGTTGCGGGCGAAGCGCAGACGATGTGGGTTGCATCCCAATTCAAGACGCTCCCCAGCAGGCACATCGCGCCCGCGTGGGGCACGAGCTTTTCGATGCCGGCGTGATCGAGCATCATGCGTGGGCCGCGGTTTTGCGAAGACTGAGCAGCTGGTGGCCCAGGCTGAAGTGACACGACGCATCGGACCCGGCGTCAAGCAGCCCCAACGCGGCGAGCGCGCGTGCACTGCTGTGCGCGGCCCATTCAGGGGGAAGCCAGGGCGGGTGCTGCGAAGGCGCGGCGCCGGCCGCAAGTTCCATCTTCACAGTAAACGAGCCGAGCACCGGGCACGTAGCGGCCCGTCCACTGCTGATGATCCAGGCCGTGGCGGTGGCCTGCTTCACGGCCAGCATCTCGTCCAGTGGCGGGGTCACGATCGGGTCGTAAGAGACGAGCAGTACTGGCTGCTCCGTCGAACAGGCGTCAGTTACAGCGCACAACAGTCCGGCAGCGAAACTCTCCAGGCCGAGGCTGACCACGGTGGCCGGCTGGCGGTTATGCCAGGCAATGGAGAAATAACCGGACGGCGCGTTCTGCACCGAGTTCGGAAACAGCAAGGGCGACACCTGCCGCGTGGTCGCGAGTGTTTCCAGCATCTGCTGGCACACCTCGCCCGTACCTTCGTCGGTCGCAAAAACCGAACGCAGCGAATCGCCCGGGATGGCGCTGTGCGTGAGCGCCTGCTCGATGCAGGCCAGCGCGAGCCGCACGGCCTGACTGGCACGCCGGCGCTCGTGCGCGGGCAGGACCGAGGGGCTGGGCAAAACGAGAGTCGCAGTGCGGTCATGCGCCTTTTCGCCGCGGCGGATCTCGCGCAACTCGGCCAGCGAGCCTAGCCCCGGCGCCAGCACGCCGACGGCATGGAGATCGAAGGACAGCGTGGCCATGTCAGTCGGCCAGGCTAAAGATCAGCGCGCAGTTGCTGCCGCCGAACCCGAAGTTGTTGCTCATGGCATGGCGCAATTTCGCCTCGCGCGCCTTGGTCACCAGCGCCACGTCGAGCGCGGGATCGGCCACGAGCCAATTCGCCGTGGGGGGCAGTGACTGGTGCAAAAGCGCCTGGGTGGTCACGATCGCTTCGACGATGCCGGCCGCGCCGAGGGTGTGGCCGGTCGTGCCCTTGGTGGAAGACACCGGAACGCCGCCGGCGCCGAACACCGCGGCAAGCGCGGCGGACTCGGACCGGTCATTGGCGGGCGTGGCCGTGCCGTGCGCATTGACATAACCGATGTCGCGCGGCGCGAGGCCAGCGGCTTGCAGCGCCATGCGCATGGCCGCCTGCGCGCCTTCGCCCTCCGGATGGGGCGTGGACATGTGCCAGGCGTCGCTGGATTCACCGCCGCCACTGAACTGGACAGGGGCTGGGGCGCGATTCAACAGCATGAAGCCCGCGGCTTCGCCGATGGAGATGCCTTTGCGGCCTGCGTCGAACGGCCGGCACACTTCGTCGGACAGCAATTGCAGCGCATCGAAACCATGCAGGGTGGACAAGCACAAGCTATCGACGCCGCCGACCACGACCGCATCGACGAGACCGGCCTCGATCCAACGCTGCGCCGTGAGGAACACCTTGGCGCTGGATGAACACGCGGTCGAGATCGCGACCATCGGGCCTTGCAAGCCGAGCGTCTCCGCGGTGAAACGACACAGGCCATCCACAGCGTGCGTGCGGCGGTAGTCGAAATCGTCCGGCCAATGGGTCGAAGCGAGGCGGCGGGCATAGGCATCTTCGGTGCTGCGGATGCCCGAGGTGCTGGTGCCCAGAACCAAACCGATGCGATGCGCACCGTGACGAGCGACGTCTGCGGCGAGCGCCCCGAGAAAATCAGCGTCTTGCAACGCGAGCCACGCCAGGCGATGGCTGCGGCAGTCCCAGGACTTCAAAGTTGCGGCCAGCGTGGGATCGTCCACGCCGGGCACTGCGCCAATCCAGCAAGGCAAATCGCACCAGTCGAGGTCATTGGGACGCAAGCCTGTGCCCGCCCGGGACGCTGACTCCCACAACGCCTCTGCGCCGTGACCCGCAGGATGCACAAGGGTGGAGGCGGCAATTCCAAGCACGTTGTATCGATGTGATGGGAGGGGAAACTCGATCAGGCGCGCGCGCGGCACTCCAGCAGAGTGTGGTAGCCGCCGACGCCGTCGGTGAGAGCGGCGATCTCCAGATCGGCGCGCTCCACGAGGCCAAGAAAAACGGAGGAGTCGTACATCTGGCTGTTCCCGTTGGCAACGCAGGTGAAGTATAGCGACGTCTGCTGCAGGCTGAACGCCGCAGCCTCGAAGCGTTGGCGGTCCCAGAACAGTTCAAGAATCCACACGCGGCCGTTTGGAGGCAGTGCTGCGCGGACCTTGCGCAGGATATCCACCACCTGGTCGTCGTTGAAGCAGTCAAGAAACTGGCTCATCCAGATCAGGTCATAGCCTTCAGGTAGCCTGGCGGCGGGATCCAGCAGGTCGGTGGGATGCAAGCTGGCGCGATCTGCCGAACCTGCCTGCACCAAGTTTGCGCGGGCGCGCGCCAATTGCGGCGGCAGGTCGACCAGGCCGACCTTCAGCTGCGGCAACTGCGCCAGGCACATCTGCGCCCATTTGCCGGTGTTGCAGCCGATGTCCAGCAAGCGCTCCGGCGGTTTCGCTGCCAAGCGCTGGCACGCCGCGGGAAACGCCTGGTCGGAGTAAAAGTGATCGAACGCGTGCCAGCTGCGAAGCGCAGGTTCGGGCATCACAGACAAGCCTTCATAAAGGGTGGCCCAGGGCCCGAGCTCCTTCAGGCCGGCGGGGCGGCCCTCGACCAGAGACTCTTCCAGGTGGGCGGCGGCCTGGTAGCACACATCCTTCGTGAAATCGAAGTTGATGCGCGTCATCTCGTCGTCCAGGAGGAAGCGCCCGAGCTTGCCGAGGTGGTAGCGCTGGTCGCTGCGCCAGCAGATGTGCAGACCCAATCCCGCTTCGAGCAGCACCCGCACCGCATAGTGCGTGAGGCCGGTGGCTGCCACTACTTCCTCGATGCTGCAGCCTTCGCGCGCCGGCGCCTTCGCGAGCGCAGCCAACACGCCGCGGTCGCGCATGGCGGCCGTGGCCTGGAAAGCGATCGGCGCGAATGCAAGCCATTGCGCGGCGGACACCGCTTCCATTGCGCTCAGCGGGTCTTTGTCGTACAGGGGCATGGTCAGTTCAAGGTTGAAAACGGGTGACGGTGCGCTCGCCTTGCCGCTCGGTGACGATGACCACCTGCAGCAGCCCCCGAGTGCCCTGCAGTTCGACCGACTCGAGGTGGCGCGCGATCTCGGGGTTGCGCGGCTGCAGTTGGGCCGACCACACCTTCTCGTCGCCACGCAGCTGGACGCGAAAGTCGCGCTCGAGGCCGGTGATGTCGCCCGCGACAGCGCGACGCATGACGTCGGCCAAGGCGCCCAGCGCCGGCGCCTGGCTGAACGCGGTCTGCTTCTTCTCGCCGCCGGGGCCTATCCATTCGATGCGATCGGCCAGCAGCCGCCAGGTTTCCTGGCGCGGCGATTCAACCTTCTTGTCCAGAGACTGCGGCGTGGATTGCATGGTGCCGCGCGACGTCATCGGCACGGACAGCCAAGGCGATTCCCGCACTTCTTCGAAGCGCACCGTCGGGCGCGACGACGACTGCAGCGCGCGCTGCAGTTCCGGCGCCGTGAGCGCGTGCGCGTCCGACAGCACAGCGCTGGTGAACAGCAGCGCCAAGAAGCAGACCGCCTTGCGCGCGAGTAAGTCCCTCATGGGCGCAGCTCCCGCGAACTCCAATAGGGATAGAAGTTGAACCAGTTCAGCGGATAGCGCCTCGCGTATTGCTCGAGCAGTTGCGCATAGCGATCGACCACGGGCTGCAAGGCGGCGCCGCGGCTGGCGGTCGGGGCTGCCGGCCCGAACTCCACAAACTCCACCCGATACCGGTTGCCGCCCTCGTACAAGCCGAAGCACATGAGCACCGGGGCTCCGCTGCGGGCAGCCAAAACATGAGGTGCGATGGGCATGGAGACAGTGTGGCCGAAAAAACGCGCGGGAAGCGATTGCGCAGCGGCGTCCACGCGATCCGCCAGCAATGCGATGATCTCGCCGCGTACCAGCGCCTCGTGCGCGCGCAAGTAGCTCTCGGGGCGACCCAACGGAATCAGGTTGAGGGCATGGTCTTTCACGCCCGCGATGCGCCGCAAGCGCGACCGCGGATCGACGCGCATGACGATGTTGAGCGGACGCCCGTCCATCGCGCGTTGCGCCAACATCATCAGATCGAAGCTGCCCAGGTGCGAGCCGAGCAGGACGCAGCCTTTGCCCTCCCGCAGGCAGCGATCCACCAGCGGCAAGCCCTCTATGATGACTTCAAAGCGGTCGAAGTCACCGACCGCCATGTAGACGCGATCAAGCAGCGTGACGCCAAAGTGATGGAGGTGGCGGAACACATCCAGCCAGCCCGCGCGGCGCCCCGCCACGGCGCCCAGAAATTGCAGCGATGCGCGACGTGCCGTTCGGTCCGTGAGCACAAAATAGGAAACGATGGGGTACAGCAGCACCCGGCCCAGCGGGCGCCCGCCCTTCTGCGCCAGCCAGGCGAACAGCAGAATCAGCCACGCACTGCCGCGCTCGGCCTTGTCGGTCCAGCGCTTCATGTCCACTCGCCCGCGCCTTGCGCCACGACCACCACCTGCCCACCGCGCTGCGCCGTCACGCGGAAATTCACCCGTTCCTGATCGACCTCGCAGCTCGTGTGCGCCCGCTCGCTCGGTAGCAGGGCCGACAGAAACTTGACTTGCGCAAGACGCACGATCTTTTTTCCGCTGTGCGCGCGCACTGCTTGCAGCACGTGATCGAGCACCAGCACGCCCGGCACCAAGGGTCGGCCGGGAAAATGTCCAGCCAGCGCCGGATGATCCATGGGCACGACGAAATCGAACTCGAGACGGCTCACACAACGCCCCTTCGCAAGTGCTCGCCGTAGGCCCGTTCCAACGCGGCACGCGGCAGCTTGCCGGTTTCGGTGCGCGGCAAGTGGTCGACGCGAATGAGTGTGCGCGGCAGGAATGCCGGGTCCATCCGCTCGCGCAGCCAGGCATCAACAGCCACGCGATTGAGCGGCTCACCCGCGTGGATCAATACCAGCCGCTCGGTCGGCGAGCCGGTCGCTGGCAAAAAGAAGACGCCGTCGCCCAGGCCCGGCAGATCCTGCAGCAACAGGTTCAGCCCGGCCAGCGAGGCGCGGCGTCCGGCGATCTTGATCAGATCACCTTGCCGTCCGATCAGAAGAAAGCTGCCCTGCGCGTCGAGCTCGAGCTGGTCCGACAGCGTCTGCGGCGACGGAAAATGTGAGCCCCAGACCGTGGCGCCGTCCCCGGACGTTTGCACCCGCACACCTTGAACGGGCAACCACGCGGCGCCGCGCGCCGTGCGACGCATCGCAATCACGCCGGTTTCGGTCGAGCCATAGATTTCGAGGACCGGCGCCGAGATCAAGGCCTCGGCCTGCGCCGCCAGCGCCGGGGCCAGCGGCATCGTAGACACGACCGCGGCACGGCAATTCGGCAGGGTTTCGCCGGACTGCGCGAGCGCGCGCAAGTGCAGGGGCGTCGCGATCCAGGCCGCGCCTTCGGGGCAGCGCTCGAAAGCGGCGCGCACGTCAGCCGGCAGCAGCGGCCGGCTTTCCAGCACTGCGATCCCCCGCACCAGAGAGAGCATCACCGAGGTTTCGACGCCGAACATGTGCTGCGGCGGAACGCTGCAAACGATGCTCTTGATCGCGGCCGCGCCGCCTTCCACGTCCTCGTCGAGACGCGCCCCCAACACTTGGGCGCCGCGCGACATTTCGCCCAGGGACTTCGTCTGCGGCAGAGGCGCTCCCGTGCTGCCCGAGGTGTACAGGCAGATCAGCGGCGCATCCCAGTCGGGAGACCAAGTCAGCGCCGCGTCGGCGGCTGGCACGGGCGCTTCGGGGCTGAACACCAGGCACTGCGCGTGTTCCCGCCAATGCGGCTGAAGCAATTGCGGATCGTCGACCAGGATGACGGGCTGCGAACGCGTCTTAAGGATCGCAATGAGATCGGAATGACCGCCCGAAGGCGGCAACAGCTGCAAGCACTGGCTGCGCAGGGACGCCAGCCAACCGACAAGGAAGCCGACTCTTGAGCTGCAGAGATTGCAGACGGCGAAGGCGCCTTGCAGCTGCGCCGCGAGCGCCAGCGAAGCAGTGTGGACTTCGCGCCAGCGCCATTCGCGCGTGGCACCCCTCACCGCGACGCGGTCCAGGTGCGCGGGCGAGGCCATCAGCGGTGTATCGATGAGTGGGTGCATGCCGGCTTCAGTCGCGCGCCGGAAGGCGCGGATGCCAAACGCTCCAGGTGTCCCGCAACTGCTGCACCAGGCCGGGAAACTCGTGGCCCGGAAAAAGACGCGGGCGCAGCGCATGCTCGCCAACGAAGAGGAGCAGCGTTCCAGACCAGACCAGCGCACCGCTGCGGACACCATCGCCGGCAACCATGGAAAGCAGGCCCGCCACAATAAAGTAAGCACACCACACCGCCGTCAGGCGACGCGTGTAGTGCTGCAAGGCCGGGCTCATCGCCGGTTCACTGACGCGGGCGATTCGCTCGATGAGAGGGATATGGCCGGCGCGGAGCGTGCGGCCAAAAAAC
>JBKJTX010000411.1:0-6093 GCA_046590315.1 Ramlibacter sp.
TGGCCGACTTCTTTGGCCTGCACCACCGCGCGGTACATCGCGGCCAGCCAGGTTTGCACCGAGCCGGCCAGCGCATCACGCACGGGTCCGGGCCGGTCGTCAAACTCGACGGCGCCGCTGATGTAAATGCAGCCCGAGTCGATCTCGATCGAGGTGCGCCTCATCCAGTTGTCGAACAGCGCACGCAGGCGGGGCATCCCGCGCGGCTGCTCCACGGCCGGGTAGAACACCTCGTCTTCGAAGCGCGTGTGGTACTCACGGATGACGGAGATCTGCAGTTCCTCCCGCGAGCCGAAATGGGCGAACACGCCCGACTTGCTCATCTTCGTGACCTCGGCCAGCGCGCCGATAGACAGCCCTTCCAGGCCAATCTGGGTGGCGAGGCCCAGCGCAGCATCGACGATGGCCGCTTTGGTCTGTTGCCCTTTTTGCAGAGCGCGGCCTTCGCGCGGGCCGCGCGGCGACTTCAGGGGCAGTTCAGTGACGGACATGATGTGGAGGGATAAACGAACGGTCGTGCTATTTTGCATCAAACCGGTGTCGCGCCAAAGAGCTTCCCTTTGTCTAGGGAAGGCGCTCTAGGGAAATCGCGGCCTTGATGGACGGGTCCGAGCGCCTCCGCTACCCTTCAGCCTCGCAACTTGAGAGGCGCCATGCACGATTCACTCGGCAATTCGGTGACGACGGACTCGGCCGTAGCGTTGCGCCTGGTCGATGCAGCGATCGACCTGCATGCCCGAGCGTGGCCGGGCGCGCTGGAGGCCGCGCAGGCGGCCGCTGCGGAGGCGCCGCAGCTGGCAATAGCGCACGCCCTGCAGGCCCTGATCCATGGGACCTGGGGACGCAGAAGCGAGTCGGATGCGGCATTGGCACAAGCGATGGCCTGCCTGGCCGGCACATCTCAGCGGGAGCGCTCCCTCGTGGAGCTGCTATCGCACGTGGTCCGAGGTCGTACTCATCTCGCGCTGGCTTCGCTGCTGGTGCACGCGCGGCGCTATCCCACCGACCTCCTGGCCCACACCACGGGAATGGGCGCTTACGGCGTGTTCGCATTCAGCGGGCGCCCCGACCACGTCGAGGCCCGACTCGAACTCCTGGATGACTTGGCCTTGCACTTCCCACCAGACTACCCCTGGCTGCTCGCCTACAGGGGCTGGGCGCGCATCGAACTCGGCGCGGTCGACGAAGGACTCGCGATGGCCCTCCGAGCCATGGACCTCAAACCCGAGAATGCGCACAACGCGCACATCATTGCCCACGGGCTGCACGAGGCAAACCGTCACGATGAGTACCTTGAATACCTGTCGGGGTGGCTGCCTCGCTACCCGGACACCGCATTGATGTGGGGTCACCTCAACTGGCACGCGGCCCTCGCCGAGTTGGCACTCGAGCGCGAAGATGCCGCGGTCCAGCGGTGCCTCGGGCCAATCATGGGATACCTGCCCCGCGGGGCGCCATTCATGGGCCTCGCAGACGCGCCATCGCTGCTTTGGCGGCTCGGACTGCGCGGGGTTTCGGACCTGCCCTGGGCGCAGGCCACGGCGCACGTTGCGCAGAATTTCCCGCGCGGCTCCAACGCGTTCGGTGAAATACATTTGGCCATGCTGGCGGCAGCCTCCGGCGACATCGGATCGCTTGAAGCCAGCCGCCAGCGGCTCGAAAAGCTCGCGGGCGAAGGACACATGGGCGCGCCGGCCGCTATCGAGTGGAGCCACGGCCTCCAGGCGCTGGTTGAGAAACGCGCGGGCGATGCCGAAACTCACTTCGCCGCCTGCGAGGGCGATGCGGTGCGGCTGGGCGGTAGCAAGGCCCAGCGCAGCATCATCCACGACACGCGAACAGCACAGCGCTTGCCGGGCTCGCAGGGTCTCGTAACTCATGGGGAACCCTTGCCTTTGTCTTACAAGGCGTGATGTCGCGCGATGACACACGCCCGCGGCGCGGCCCCCTACGGTCAAAGACCAAGTTTCAAGCGCCCGCGCGCACGTTTCATGACTGCAGCACAGTGTTCCCATCGCAGCTCGGCCATCCAGGATTTCCGCAGCCGCTTTGAAGCCCACATTCAATCTGACGGATTCCCCTGCGTCGGGGCGCGATCCGCCGTTCAAAGCGGCCGAGCCCGGTATGGCCTGTACCGCCGCCTGGGCGAGCCCGGCAGTGCGTCGCAGCTTTGCCGCGACCTGGAATTGTTTTCTGGCGAGTTCCCGCAGCCCGGCGAGAAGCCTGCTACCTTCGTCGCGATGTTCGATGACACCGTGAGGAGCGAAGCTGATTTTGAAGAACGCCTGTGGCGCCAGTTGCAGGAACTGCATTGGCACGACCGCCGCACTTTTGAATGGGACCCGTCGGTCAGCGACAATCCCGCCGATGCGCACTTTTCATTCAGCATCGCGGGCCGCGCCTTCTTCGTGGTCGGCCTCTGCCCGGCGGCGTCTCGCATTGCGCGCCGCGCACCGATGCCCTGCCTGGTATTCAATTTCCATGACCAGTTCGAGAACCTGCGCGCCAGCGGCAAGTACAAAACTTTTCAAAGTGTGATCCGCGCGCGCGATATCGCGCTCCAGGGCGAACTCAACCCTGCCCTGTCGCCCTTTGGCGAGCAGTCCGAGGCGCGGCAGTACTCGGGTCGGGACGCCGGTGCCGGCTGGCGTTGCCCCTTCAGCGCCGGGACCCAGCATGGCAGGTGAGCGCAGCGCGGGTCGATTGCGAATAGAGCCGCAGACGGGCGCCTCTTTCACCATCCGCCTGGGCGAGGTGTTGCGGGTCTACGCGCCGCAAGGCGAGCAGGTGGCCGACCTCTTTGCCTTCAAGCAGGGCGAACTGAGTTGCAGTCTCTCGTCGGGCCGCAGCATCGACTACGCCAGCAAGATCTACCTGTCGACCGGCGGCGTCCTGTACGCGAACGACAGCCGCCCCATGTTCACCATCGTTGCAGACACCGTCGGTCGTCATGACTTCCTGCTCACGCCGTGCAGCCAGGAAATGTTCGAGATCCTGTACCGCTGCCAGGGCCACCACCCAAGCTGTTTCGAGAACCTCTGCCAGGCCTTCAGTCCGCACGGCGTGCGCCCCGAACAGATCTCCACTACATTCAACATCTTCATGAACGTGAATGTCGATCAGCAAGGTTCGGTGACCGTCGTCGCGCCAACGGTGAAGCCTGACGACTTCATCGAGCTGCGGGCGGAAATGGACATGGTGTGTGCGCTGACGGCGTGCTCGGCCGAGCAGTCGAACAACGGAACCTTCAAGCCGATCGATTTCGAAGTGGTCACGCGCCCATGCGATTGAACGCGCTCGCCGTCGCGGACACGGGGCCGTCAGAGGCGAGCAATCACTTGCAGGCGCCACTGTCCGGAGCCCGGTCGTTTCGCCTCGGCTGGGCCCGTACCGCACGTGAAGTCGCGGAAGCTCAGCGTCTGCGCTTTCGGGTGTTTTCCGGGGAAATGGGCGTGACGCTGAAGCTGCCGCCGGGCGTGCCGCATGGCCATGATGTCGACGCGTTCGATTCGTTTTGCGACCACCTGCTGGTGCGCGCCGTGGGCACGGCGCAGCATGGCGAGGTGATCGCGACTTGCCGTATCCTGTCGCCTGAGGGCCTGCTGCGAGCCGGCAGTCTCTACACCGACAGCGAATTCGACTTGGCCCCGCTTCGCAGCTTGCTGCCGCACACGCTGGAGATGGGCCGCGTCTGCGTCGATCCTGCGTGGCGACACGGGTTCATCGTCATGGCACTCTGGCAGGAGCTGGGCCAGCAACTGGTGCAGCGCGGGCTCGACACGATCATCGGCTGTGCGAGCGTGAGTCTCGCGGACGGCGACGACCTCGCGCTGCGCATGTGGCGCGACCTGCAAGGGCAGCATCTTGTCGCTCCTGCGCACCAGCTGCTGCCGCGCAAGGCGTTGCCGCTTCGCGCGCCGCCGGACGAAGAACCGGGGCGCGTACCCGCACTCATCAAAGGCTACCTGCGCTGCGGCGGCCGCCTGCTCGGGCCGCCCGCCCACGACGAAGATTTCAACACCGCCGATTTTCCGATGATGCTGCGCCTGGCCGACATGCCCGCGCGCTACAGCAAACGCATCTTCGGTGGCTGAATCGCAGACGTCCGCGAGCGCTATCGCGAGGGCTCACCCCGCGCCGCAGGTGGGCCGGCTCGAGCGCCTGCCCAAGTGGTTGAACCTGGTGCCGATGATTGCGCAGTGGCTGTGGCTGGCCCTCTGCTACCGCTCGGTCACTTTGCCCTCGTGCGCTGATCCTGCCATCACCACGGGCGGCATGGTGGGTGAAGGCAAGCTTGAATACTTCAACATCATGGGCGGCGTGGCGCGAGCGTACGTTGCAACAACCGGGTCGCTTATCGGACAGGGCGCGCAATCACTGGGCGATGCCGAACAGGTGATGCGCGAAGCGGGCCTGCGCTACCCGGTCGTGGTCAAGCCCGACCTGGGATGGTGCGGCTTCGGCGTGCGCCGCATCGAGAATTCAAATCAGATGCAGGCTTACCTGGAGGCATTTCCCGCCGGAGAGCGCATCGTCATTCAGGAATGGCTGGCGGAGCCCGGCGAAGCAGGCATTTTTTACATGCGCGACCCCGGCCAGGCTACGGGCGATGTGATTGGCATCTTGCTGCGGCACTACCCCCGCGTGACCGGCGACGGGCAAAGCACGGTGGGCGAGCTGATCGCCGCCGATCCTCGCGCGCGCCGCCTGGGTCGCGATGGCCTGAGCGAGCCTTGCTGCGATGTCGGTCTCGTCCCCGCAGCAGGCGAGACCGTGCGTGTTTCCACCGTCGGCTCCACGCGGGTCGGCGGCCTGTACGAAGACGGGTGCGGCTGCATCACGCCGCGCCTGGTTGCAACCATCGACGCGATCGCCCAGGACATGCAGGATTTTCATGTGGGCCGCTTCGACGTCAAGTTTTCGGACCTGCAGGCGCTCAAGAACGGCGAGGGCTTCCGAATCATGGAAGTGAACGGCGCGGGCTCGGAGGCGGTGCATGCATGGGACCCATCGCTCAGTTTGCGCGAGGCTTACGGCATCGTGTTTGCAAAACAGCGGCGACTGTTCGCCATTGGCGCTGCGATGCGGCGCTTGGGCCACTCACCCGTGGGCTGGCTTGCGCTGGCCCGCCACCATTTCAGGCAGCAGGCGCTGATCAGCCGCTATCCACCTTCCAATTGAGAAGCGCGGCGCCGGCGCAGCGCCCGCACACTGAGTACGGTGACCGACAACAGGAACGGCAGGATGTTGTAGATGGCCCGGTACAGCAACAGTGCGGCCAGCAAGTCAGCACGACCTGCACCGCCGAGCATGGCTGTGATGCCGGCCTCGAACACGCCAATGCCACCCGGCGCATGGGCCAGCAGGCCGGCGGTGATGGCCGCGATGCAACCCACCGCAAAATAACTGAACGGTGGCGTGAGATCGGCGGGCAACAGCACATAGAGCGCGCCGATGGCGGCGGCACTTTCTGCGGCGCCAATCGCCATCTGGAGCGCGGCAACCGGTGCTGACGGCAAGGGCTGTCGAAAGCCCCACAGGCGCAGCTCGCGCGGTCGTGCCGCGAGCCAGGCGATGAAGGCCAGCAGCCCCACCGCGACCGCCGCGCCGATCGCATGTGACCGCCGAGGCTGAACAAATTCGGCCATGGCAATCATCGTCAAGAAGCCCAGGCCCAGCGCCAGCCATGAGAGCGACACCACACGCGCCACCTCGGTGCCCGACAGCCCCGCCTCCAGGTAAATGCGGGCGCGCACCACGCTACCGGTGACTGCGTGAAAACCCAGCGTGTTGGAGATGGCATTGGCCGTTGCGCCGGCCAACAGCGCAGTGCCACCGGCCACTCTGCCCGGCGCGACCACGGCCACGCCGAGCCAGTCGAAACTGGCCAAAGCTGCAAAACTCAGCGCGGTCAGTGCGAGCGCCGCGAGCAAGTGGCTCGGCGGCTGGCGGCCCCACACATCGGCGACCTCGGCAAAGGAGGTGCCCGCGAACTGCGACCACAAAACCCACGCCGTCAACGAGAGCATGGCGACCGTCAGCGTGATCGAGGCCGCTCTTCTCCAGCGCATCAACGTTGCGTGAACGGGCCAG
>JBKJTX010000088.1:0-5835 GCA_046590315.1 Ramlibacter sp.
CGCGCCCCGCAGTCGAAGCCGGTGAGCGCCTCGGTTTCCTGCCGGGTGACCTGAACCAGAAGATCGACCCCTACCTGCGTCCGCTGTACGACGCCTTGTACGAACTGATGGGATTCGACCAGGTGCAGAAGGCGTTCGAGCGCCAGACGATCGAGGTCGCGCCGCTGGCCTTCATGCGCGGGCGCACGCTGAACAATGCATTCGTCATTCTGGACGAGGCGCAGAACACGACGCCCGAGCAGATGAAGATGTTCCTCACGCGCATCGGCTTCGGGGCCAAGGCTGTCGTGACCGGCGACATCAGCCAGATCGATCTGCCCAAGGGCCATCTCTCAGGTCTGATCGAGGCTGAACGCATCCTCAAGCGCGTGAAGGGCATTGCGCACACGCGCTTCACCAGCGCCGATGTGGTCCGCCATCCGCTGGTGGCGCGCATCGTCGACGCCTACGACGCGGCGCGCAAGAGCGATGCCAAGTAGCGCCCTGCCCTCGCTCGACATCAGTTTGCAGTTCGGCGACTTTCCGGGCGTAGCTGCGCACAGGGCAGTACTGCGGCGCGCCGTTGTGGGCGGGTGGGTGCGCCATGCGCTGCTGCACGCCGGCGAAATCGGTGTGCGGGTGGTTGGCGAGGAGGAGGCCCGGGCGCTCAATTATCAGTACCGGCGTAAGGACTACCCCACCAACGTCCTGACCTTCGACTACACGGGCGAACCGATGGTGACGGCAGACCTTGTGTTGTGCGGCCCCGTGGTGGAACGCGAAGCGCGCGCGCAAGGCAAGACATTGCGGGCGCATTACGCGCACCTGTTGGTTCACGGCACCTTGCATGCGCAGGGCTTCGACCACGAGGGGAGCGAGCACCACGCGCTGGAGATGGAAGCGCTGGAAATTCTTCTGCTGTCGGCGCTGGGGTTCGCAAATCCGTACTAGGGCCTGTTCACACCAATTAAATCAGGTCATTCTCCTCTTCGAAGTGCACTTCGACATCGCTAGGCAGCAGCTGGATCGTTGCGCGCAAGCCCGGCACTGCGCTCATGAGCGCCTGTTCCACCGACGCGCGCAAAGCGGCTGCGCGCCGCAGCGTCCAACTGGCCGGCAGGTGCATGTGCAAGTCGACGAATCGGCGCCGGCCTGAGCGACGGGTGGCGATGTGGTCGAAGCGGACCGTCGGGTGCTGGAACACCTCCAGGGTGTGCTTGATGTCGGCCAGGATCTCGGGCTCGAGCGCCTCGTCCATGAGGCCCTGAGATGATTTCCACATCAGGCTCGCGCCTTCCCGCAGGATATTCAGCGCAACGCCGATCGCCACCACGGGGTCCAGCCATTGCCAGCCGCTGACGGCCACCAGCGCGATGCCGACCACCACGCCGGCCGACGTCCATACATCGGTGATCAGATGGCGGGCATCGCCCTCCAATGCGATCGATCGGTGATGGCGGCTGGAATGGAGCATGGCCCACGCCAGCGCCCCATTGAAAGCTGAGCCAAGCACCGACAGCGCCAAGCCCCAGCCCAATTGGCCCAAAACCTGGGGGTGGATGATCCGTTGCACCGCGGCCCCAATGATGGCCAGGGCAGCCAAAATGATCAGCAAGCCTTCGAAGCCGGAGGAAAAATATTCGGCCTTGTGGTGACCGTATTGATGGTCGGCGTCGGCCGGCCGGCGAGCAATCGTGACCATCACCAACGCGAAAATGGCGCTGGCCAGATTGACGAACGACTCCATTGCGTCCGAGAGGAGGCCAACGGAATCCGTGATCCACCAAGCCAGGCTCTTCAAGGCGATCGTGATGACGGCGACGGCGATGGATGCCCGCAACAGGAGGAGCGGGGAAAGCGTCTTGAGCGATGAGACCGGCATGGATGGATTGTCGATGAAGCCGCGCAAGGGTTCGCGCTCGCGAGCCCGGTGCCCTGTTCAGTGCTGGCGACCGGGATAGATCAACAGGGAGAATTCGTTACGCGAGAGTCACCCGCGCAAATTTGCGCTTGCCCACCTGCACGACGTAGGTGCCGGCAGCGAGTTTGAGCGCCTTGTCGCTCACCACAGCGGAGTCGATTCGCACGCCGCCACCGTCGATGAGTCGATTGCCCTCGGTGGTCGACGGCGCCAGCCCGGCCTGCTTCAACAATTGCGCGATGCCCAGCGGCGCACCGCCGAGCTGCACCTCTGCGATGTCTTCCGGCACGCCGCCCTTGCTGCGATTGATGAAGTCCTGCTCGGCGGCATCGGCGGCCTGCGCACTATGAAATCGAGCGGTGATCTCTTTGGCCAACATCACTTTGGCGTCCTTCGGATTGCGACCGCCCTCCACCTCACCTTTCAGAGCCGCGATTTCCGCCTCGCTGCGAAAGCTGAGCAGCGTGTACCAGCGCCACATCAGGTTGTCGGAGATTGACAGCACCTTGGCGAACATCGTGTTGGCGTCTTCATTGATGCCGATGTAGTTGTTCTTGCTCTTGGACATCTTTTCGACGCCGTCCAGTCCCTCGAGCAAAGGCATGGTGAGGATGCACTGCGGCTCCTGCCCGTATTCCTGCTGGAGGTGCCGGCCCATCAGCAGGTTGAACTTCTGGTCGGTGCCGCCGAGTTCGAGGTCACTCTTGAGCGCGACGGAGTCGTAGCCCTGCATCAGCGGGTATAAAAACTCATGCACGGAGATGGACGAGCCGGCCTTGAAGCGCTCATTGAAGTCGTTGCGTTCCATCATGCGTGCCACCGTGTATTTGGCGGCGAGCTGAATCATCCCACGGGCGCCCAGGGGGTCGCTCCATTCGCTGTTGTAGCGGATCTCTGTTTTGTCGGGGTCAAGCACGAGGCTCGCCTGCTTGTAGTAGGTCTCGGCGTTCGACTTGATCTGCTCGACCGTGAGCGGCGGCCGCGTCGTGTTGCGCCCGGAGGGATCACCGATCATCGAAGTGAAATCGCCGATCAGAAAGATGACTTGGTGTCCCAGGTCCTGCAATTGCCTCATCTTGTTTAGGACCACCGTGTGTCCGACATGGATATCAGGCGCTGTAGGATCAAGGCCCAGCTTGATGCGCAATGGCACCTTCGTGGCTTCGGATTTGGCGAGCTTTTTTAGCCACTCATCTTCTGGAATCAGCTCTTCCGTTCCTCGCAGCGACACAGCCAACGCCGCCCGCACACGGTCGGTAACCGGAAATTGTGTAACAGCTGCTTGATTCATAAGGCTTTTTCCTGGCGGGGGTATCGAGCTGGCTATACTCGCGCCAGTTTTCGAGGGATGCCGATTCTAGTTCCGGCATTTTTCCTTCCTTCCGCTCCTGCTATGTAAACGGTAGGGAACCTCCTACCGGGATGTAGGACAAAGTTGATACCCCATCGCGAGGATCCACTCTTGAAGAAACACGGTTTGTTGATCGCCGGAAAAAAGCTTTTGCGCAGTGCGGCCCACGCACTCGAACATCACCCCAAACACGTCACCGCCTTGCTCGCCGCGCTGATGTTCGGCGCTGGCGGCGGCGCCTTTGCCGTGGCATCGCTGGACCCGGAGTCTTCGCACGTCATGGTGAAGCAAGTTCTGGAAACGGTGCGGCCGCTAGCGTTAGAGGACCAGGTGAACGCACTTGAAGTTCACGGCTTCAAGCTTTTCCGTTCCGAAGCCACTCGCGCCAGCGACACCATCGAATCGCTGCTGGCACGGCTCGGCGTCGCCGACACGGAAGCGGCCGCCTATTTGCGCAAGGACCCGACCTTTCGGAGCCAGGTGTTGGCTCGCGTTGGCCGCCTGGTGACAGTCGAAGCCACCGAACGCCAGGAGTTGCAAAGGCTCAGCGTGCGGTGGGCGGGGGAAGACAATGGCACGTTCAAACGCCTCATCATCGAACGCGACGCGGGTCGCCTGGCGACTCGCGTCGAGACGGCTCCACTCGTCGCAGCATCACGCATGGGCAGCGCGACGGTACACACGTCGCTGTTTTCGGCTGCCGACGAAGCACGGATCCCCGATGTCGTCGTGAACCAGCTCGTGGAGCTCTTCTCGGGCGAGATCGACTTTCATCACGAGTTAAAGCGAGGCGATCGCTTCAATGTGGTGTACGAAGCCCTCGAAGCGGACGGCGAGCCTTTGCGCACAGGCCGTATCCTTTCCGCCGAGTTCGTGAACAAGGGCAAACAGCACCAGGCCATGTGGTTTCAGGAACAAGGCAGCAAGGGCGGCTATTACACCCTGGGTGGGAAGAGCCTGGAGACTTCCTACCTCAGCTCACCTGTGGAATTTTCCCGGGTCACCAGCGGCTTTGCAATGCGCTTCCATCCCGTGCTGCACCAGCGCAAGGCTCACTTGGGCGTTGACTACGGCGCCGAGATCGGCACACCGGTGCGTACCGTGGGCGACGGCGTGGTTGAATTTGCCGGCGAGCAGAACGGCTTCGGCAACGTGGTCATCGTCAAGCACAACAACACCGACCAAACTGTTTACGCGCATCTGAGCCGCATTGATGTGCAGCCGGATCAAGCGCTGCGCCAGGGCGCCAAGATCGGCGCGGTCGGCGCGACGGGGTGGGCCACCGGCCCTCACCTGCACTTCGAATTTCGCGTGAACGGTGTGCACCAGGATCCGTCGCATATCGCCAAGCGCAACGATGCACAGCCGCTCTCCGCGGCCGTGAAGCCCGAGTTCGATCGGGTCGCGCGCTCCATGCGCGCGCAGCTTTCCGCTGCTGCCGCAACTGGTACGCTCGTCGCGCGTTTGGACTAGGGATGGCTTGAGGCGTCGCCGGGCGCCTGGGACACCCCGGCTAACATAGCCGCATGCCCGACATCTTCATCGGCCTCATGTCCGGGACGTCGCTCGACGGCGTGGACGGCGTGCTCGCGGATTTCTCGCTCCCCACGCCGCGTGTGATCGCGCACGCGTTCGCACCCTTTCCGGCGCAATTGCGCTCAGAGCTGCTGGCGCTTAACACCGCCGGCGCCAACGAGCTGCATCGCGCGGCGCTGGCAGGCAATGCATTGATGCGGGTCTATGCGCAGGTGGTGGGCGATCTTCTGGAACAGGCGAATGCCGACGCGACCTCCGTGCGAGCCATCGGCGCGCACGGCCAGACCGTGCGTCATCGACCGCAGGAATTCGATGGCACGGGTTACACGCTGCAACTGTGCCAGCCCGCGTTGCTCGCGGAGCTCACCGGCATTGACGTGGCAGCGGACTTTCGCACCCGCGACGTCGCTGCCGGGGGTCAAGGCGCGCCACTGGCGCCGTTCTTCCACCAAGCGATGTTCGGGGGCCGCGGGGAAACGGTGGGCGTGCTCAACGTCGGCGGCATCGCCAACCTCACGCTGCTGCGCGCCGACGGCACCTTGCTGGGATTCGACTGCGGTCCGGGCAACTCACTGATGGACCACTGGTGCACCACCCACACCGGCCAAGCCTACGACGCCGAGGGCAGCTGGGCCGCCGGCGGGCAACTGATCCTTGCGCTGCTGCAGGCGCTGATGTCGGAACCCTATTTCGGCAAAACGCCGCCCAAGAGCACGGGTCGCGACCTGTTCAGCCCGGCGTGGCTCGAAGGGCAATTACGGGCTTTCGGTAACGCTAAGCCGGTCGACGTGCAAACGACTTTGGCCGAACTCAGCGCCCGCGCTTGCAGCGCGGATGTGCTGCGGCACCAGCCCGACTTGCGCAAACTGATCGTGTGCGGCGGCGGTGCCCTCAACAATTACCTGATGCGGCGCCTGCAGTCGTTGTTGCCCAATGCCGCAGTGGGCTCCAGCGCCGATGTCGGCTTGCCACCTTTGCAGGTCGAAGCGACAGCCTTTGCCTGGCTCGCGCGCAAGACCGTGCGCCGTGAAAAGCTGGAGCTGCAAAG
>JBKJTX010000096.1:0-8153 GCA_046590315.1 Ramlibacter sp.
CGCACGGCCGAAACGATGACGATGTCTTTGTCTGTGTCTTGCATGATGACTCCTAGATATATTGCCCTCTCCCGCGAGGGGAGGGAGCAATATATCTAGGAGTCATCATGCAAGACACAGACAAAGACATCGTCATCGTTTCGGCCGTGCGCACGGCTG
Organism: Ramlibacter sp.; assembly: GCA_046590315.1. Lineage (GTDB taxonomy): Bacteria > Pseudomonadota > Gammaproteobacteria > Burkholderiales > Burkholderiaceae_C > Ramlibacter. Next base: position 160 of record JBKJTX010000096.1, read on the forward strand.
TCGGCAAATTCGGCGGCTCGCTCGCCAAGATCCCCGCGACCGAGCTCGGTGCGATCGTCATCAAGGAGGCCCTGGCGCGCGCCAAGATCGATCCTTCGCAGGTGAGCGAAGTGATCATGGGCCAAGTTCTGGCCGCGGGCGCGGGGCAGAACCCGGCTCGCCAGGCGCTGCTGAAAGCCGGTCTGCCCAAGGAAGTGCCCGGCCTCACCATCAACGCGGTATGCGGCTCCGGTCTCAAAGCCGTGATGCTGGCCGCGCAGGCCATTGCCTGGGGCGACGCGGAGATCGTGGTTGCCGGCGGCCAGGAGAACATGAGTGCCGCGCCCCACGTGCTGCCGAATTCGCGCGACGGTCAGCGCATGGGCGACTGGAAGATGGTCGACACCATGATCGTCGATGGCCTCTGGGACGTCTACAACCAGTACCACATGGGCATCACCGCCGAAAACGTCGCGAAGCTACACAGCATCACGCGCGAGCAGCAGGACGCGTTGGCGCTGGCCAGCCAGCAGAAGGCGGCCGCGGCGCAGGACGCCGGCAAGTTTAAGGACGAGATCGTCGCTGTGACCATCCCGCAGAAAAAAGGCGAGCCCATCGTTTTCGCGGTCGATGAATTCGTCAACAAGAAAACCAACGCCGAAGCGCTGGCGGGGCTGCGACCGGCCTTTGATAAGGCCGGTTCGGTGACCGCAGGAAATGCCTCGGGCCTTAACGACGGCGCCGCCGCTGTGGTGGTGATGAGCGCGAAGAAGGCCGCTCTGCTGGGCTTGAAGCCCCTGGCCCGCATAGTTGCCTTTGGCACCAGTGGGCTCGATCCCGCCACCATGGGCCTGGGCCCGGTTCCTGCCACCCGCAAGGCGCTGGAGCGCGCTGGCTGGCAGGCCGCGGACGTGAACCTGTTCGAGCTGAACGAGGCCTTCGCGGCCCAAGCCTGCGCGGTCAACAAGGAGCTGGGCATCGATGCCGCCAAGGTCAACGTGAATGGCGGCGCGATCGCCATCGGGCACCCCATCGGTGCGTCCGGCTGCCGCATTTTGGTAACTCTGCTGCATGAGATGCAACGCCGTGAAGCCAAGAAAGGCATCGCCGCCCTGTGCATCGGCGGAGGCATGGGAGTTTCCCTTGCCGTGGAACGCGCGTAAAGAGTTAAAACAACGAACCTACCTTAAGGAGACAACAAGATGAGTCAGAAAATCGCATACGTCACCGGGGGCATGGGCGGGATCGGCACCGCCATCTGCCAGCGCATGCACAAGGAAGGCTTCACGGTGATCGCCGGCTGCGGCCCGACCCGCGACTTCACCAAGTGGCTGGGCGAGCAGAAGGCCCTGGGCTACGACTTCCATGCATCGGTTGGCAATGTCGGCGCCTGGGATTCGACGGTTGAGGCCTTCAGCAAGACCAAGGCCCAGCACGGGCCGATCGACGTGCTGGTGAACAACGCCGGCATCACCCGCGACCGCATGTTCCTCAAGATGACGCGCGAAGACTGGGACGCCGTGATCGAAACCAACCTCAACAGCATGTTCAATGTCACCAAGCAGGTGGTGGGTGACATGGTGGAGCGGGGCTGGGGTCGCATCATCAACATCAGCTCGGTCAATGGCGAGAAGGGTCAGGCCGGGCAGACCAATTACTCAGCCGCCAAGGCGGGCATGCACGGCTTCACGATGGCGCTGGCGCAAGAACTCGCGAACAAGGGCGTCACTGTCAACACGGTGAGTCCCGGTTATATCGGCACCGACATGGTGAAGTCGATCCGGCCGGACGTTCTCGAAAAGATCGTGGCGACGATTCCCGTCAAGCGTTTGGGCCAACCGGAAGAAATCGCTTCCATCATTGCGTGGCTAGCGTCCGACGAGGGCGGGTATAGCACGGGCGCTGATTTCTCCGTCAATGGTGGGTTGCACATGGGGTAGTGCACTCGCAAGCGCTGCAAAAAGCCCGCTTCGCGCGGGCTTTGCTCTTTTGGGCTCACTCAGCGGCTACTCGACCAAGTCCTCGATAACGAGCTGCCGATACTTCTGCCCGTAAGAGATCTTGGCGTCGCGCAGCACCTCCATGAAGTGCTCGGTCTCGTCACCCGAAGGCGCGTGAATCAAAAGCGCGTGATGGCCTTGGCTGGCGAGCTGGGCATAGCGGCGCACTGTCTCCGCCTCAGTGCCGGCGGAGGGCAGGGGGATGTCGGCCGAGCCCACAGTGCGCGCAATCTTTTCCTGGATGTCTCCTGCGGTCAGCAACGAGATCTCCTCACCCGTGCATCCGTCCTTCCGCAAGAGCTGCTCGGCCGCGCGAGCATCCGCTTCCGTTGGAAACATGAGGAACATGTACCCCGTGGGATAGAAGACCCCGCTCATCGTGAGCATGTCGGGTTCCAGTGTGAAAGGTTTCATGGTTGGGGGTCCTTGGAATGCTGGGCATCAGTCAAGAATGGTCCCTCGGGCTGCGCTGCGGCCGTGTGGGACAAAGCCGCGTAAAGTTCGCTCGTGCAAGAAAAAGACTGCGACTTGACCCGGCGTTGGCGCATGAGCGTCGCCCCGATGATGGATTGGACCGATCGCCACTGCCGCTATTTCCATCGCCTGCTGAGTCGCCATGCCTTGCTGTACACAGAGATGATGACGACGGGCGCCCTTGTGCATGGCGACGTGCCGCGCCACCTGGACTTCAATGCTGAAGAGCACCCCGTCGCACTGCAGCTCGGAGGCAGCGACGCGTCGGAGCTTGCGCATTGCGCGCGCCTGGGCGCGAAGTGGGGCTATGACGAGATCAATTTGAACTGCGGTTGCCCGAGCGAGCGGGTCCAGCGCGGCTCTTTTGGCGCGTGCCTCATGGCCGAGCCGGCACTGGTCGCCGATTGTGTGAAGGCGATGCTTGACGCCGTGAGCATCCCGGTGACGGTGAAGCACCGCATCGGGATCGACAGGGGCGAGAGCTACGAGTTCGTCCGCGACTTCGTGGGAACGGTCGCCGAGGCGGGCTGCGGCGTGTTCCTGGTTCACGCACGCAACGCATGGTTAAAGGGCCTGTCGCCGAAAGAGAATCGCGAAGTTCCGCCGCTGCGCTACGACTTCGTTCATCGGCTCAAGCACGACTTTCCGCAGTTGATTTTCGCGGTCAATGGTGGCATCACGACGGCGCAGCAGGTGCACGAGGCGCTAGCGCACGTCGATGGCGCGATGGTGGGGCGAGAGGCCTATCACAACCCTTGGTGGCTGACGCAGTGGGACAGTGATTTTTATGGTGACGCGGCTCGCAACCTCACGCGTGAGTCGGTGGAGGAGGCCATGTGCGATTACATGGCGCGGGAGGCGCAAGCGTACGGAACAGCGTGGAGCCCCATCGCGCGCCACATGCTGGGCTTGCGCAACGGACTGCCGGGCGCGCGCCGATGGCGGCAGGTGTGGAGCGATCACAAGCTGAAGGCGCTACGCCCGCACGACGTGATGGCATTGGCGCATGACGCGGTGGCCAAGGCGGCGTAGCTTTGACATCGCCCGAAGCCTGACATGCCAGTGGAAATGCTTTAAACTTAAATTAATTAGGTTGGAGCGATCATGAATATCGTGTGCATCGGCGGCGGGCCCTCGGGGCTGTACTTCGCGCTCCTCATGAAGAAGCTCGATCCGTCGCATGCCATCACGGTGGTCGAGCGCAACAAGCCGTACGACACCTTCGGCTGGGGCGTCGTTTTTTCTGACCAGACCTTGGGCAACTTGCAGGCTGCCGATCCGCAGACCGCCGACGCGATTTTCGGCGCCTTCAACCACTGGGACGATATCGAAGTGAACGTCCGTGGCCAAAAGATTGTCTCCGGGGGCCACGGTTTTTGCGGCATTGGACGCAAGCGGCTGCTGAACATTTTGCAAGAGCGATGCGAGGAATTTGGCGTGAAACTGGTCTTCGAGACCGACGTGCAAGGCGACGAGCAATTCCCTTATGCGGACCTCATCATCGCGAGCGACGGCTTGAGCAGCCGCATCCGAACCAAATACGCGGCAACCTACCAGCCGGATCTTGACCTGCGCAACTGCCGGTTCGTGTGGCTGGGCACGCACAAGAAATTCGATGCTTTCACGTTTGCATTCGAAGAGACCGAGCACGGCTGGTTCCAGGCCCATGCCTACCAGTTCGACGGTGAGACCTCCACCTTCATTGTCGAGACGCCGGAAGAGGTCTGGCTGAATGCAGGTCTCGACAGGATGGAAAAGGAAGAAGCCATCGCCTTCTGCGAGCGGCTCTTCGCGAAATACCTCGATGGCAACCCGCTGGTGTCGAACGCTTCGCACTTGCGAGGCTCGGCCCAATGGATTCGCTTTCCGCGCGTGGTGTGCGAGACCTGGGTGCATCACAACGGCCACGCGCCGGTCGTGCTCATGGGCGATGCAGCCCACACCGCGCATTTCTCGGTGGGCTCCGGCACCAAGCTCGCGTTGGAAGACGCGATCGAGCTTGCGCGCTGCATCGGCCGCACGCCCGGCGACATGGCGCAGGCACTGAAAGACTACGAAGCGGTGCGCAGCGTAGAGGTGCTGAAGATCCAGAACGCTGCGCGCAACTCCACCGAGTGGTTCGAGAACGTCGCTCGCTATGCGCACTTGCGACCCGAGCAGTTCGCTTACTCGCTGCTCACGCGCAGCCAGCGAATCAGCCATGAGAACCTGCGGCTGCGCGACACGGCGTATGTGGAAGAATACGAAGACTGGATTGCCGAGCGATCGGGCTTGCATCGCCCAGCCACGAGGCAGTCGGTTCCGCCTATGTTCACACCCTTCACGCTGCGCGGTGTGACGCTCAAGAACCGCGTGGTCGTTTCGCCGATGGCGCAATACTCATGCGTGGGCGGCTTGCCGGCGGAGTACCACCTGGTCCATCTGGGTGCCCGCGCCATGGGCGGCGCCGGTATGGTGATGGCCGAGATGACCTGCCCGACGCCTGACGCGCGGATCACGCCTGGTTGCCCGGGCCTTTGGAATGAACAGCAGCGTGATGGCTGGAAGCGCGTTGTGGATTTTGTCCACGGCCACAGCGACGCGAAGATCGCATTGCAGTTGGGCCACGCCGGTGCAAAAGGTTCGACGCGTGTGCCGTGGGAAGGCGAAGACCAGCCACTGGTCCAGGGCAACTGGCCGCTGATCTCCGCCTCACCTCAGCAGTACCTCGATGGCGTGAGCGATTCTTCTCGCGCCATGACGCGGGCGGACATGGACCGGGTGCGCGACGACTTCGTGCGCAGCACCCGGCTCGCAGCGGAAGCCGGCTTCGACTGGCTGGAACTGCATTGCGCACACGGCTATCTACTCTCCAGCTTTATTTCGCCGTTGACGAACCAGCGCACAGACGAGTTTGGCGGCTCGTTGGAAAATCGCTTGCGCTATCCGCTGGAGGTGTTCTGCGCGATGCGCGAGGCCTGGCCGCAAGACCTGCCCATGTCAGTGCGAATTTCGGCTCACGACTGGGTCGAAGGCGGCATCACGCCGGGCGACGCGGTGCAGATTGCGCGCATGTTCAAGTCTGCGGGCGCCGACATGATCGATTGTTCGTCGGGTCAGGTGAGCAAACGCCAGAAACCGGTCTACGGGCGCATGTACCAGACACCGTTTGCCGATCGCATCCGCAACGAAGTGGACATCCCGACCATGGCCGTTGGCGCGATCTCGGAAGCCGACCACGTGAACAGCATCATCGCCGCGGGCCGGGCCGATCTTTGCGCAGTGGCGCGGCCGCATCTGGCAAATGCCGGATGGACATTGATGGAGGCGGCGAAGATCGGTTATTTTGACCTGGAGTGGCCCGTGCAATATCGCGCGGGCAAGGCTCAACTGGAGCGCAACCTGGAGCGCGAGAAGGCGATGGCCGCCGTGCCGCTCCGACAAGAGGAGAAGCTATGACGAAGGAAGAGCGGGTGCATCCGCAGCTGGCCGCCGCTAACCGCCAACCCCTGGCAGGCTACCGGGCGACGCATTTTCTTTGGGAGGTGAAAGACGCTGTCGCCACCATCATTTTGAATCGCCCCGAACGCAAAAACCCGCTGACATTCGACGCATATGCCGAGCTGCGTGACCTGTTTGGGCGCCTGCGTTACGCCATTGACGTGAACGCCGTGGTCGTTACCGGCGCCGGCGGCAACTTCTGTTCCGGCGGCGACGTGCATGAAATCATCGGACCGTTGGTTCGACTTCAAGCGCCTGAACTTCTTATGTTCACCCGCATGACGGGAGATTTGGTGAAGGCCATGCGCGCCTGCCCGCAGCCCGTGGTTGCCGCCGTCGATGGCGTGTGCGCGGGCGCGGGCGCGATCGTCGCCATGGCGTCGGACCTTCGGCTGGGCACTGCGCGCAGCAAAACGGCATTCCTCTTCAATCGCGTCGGGTTGGCCGGATGCGACATGGGCGCTTGCGCCATCCTGCCACGCCTCGTCGGGCAAGGGCGAGCGAGCGAGCTGCTCTACACCGGCCGGTCGCTCGGCGGCGAGGAGGGCGAGCGCTGGGGCTTTTTCAACCGGCTCTGTGCTCCCGACGAAGTCCTGGCCGAAGCGCAGAAACTGGCGTTGGAACTCGCGCAGGGCCCCAGCTTCGCCAACGGCATCACCAAGGCCATGCTGCATCAGGAGTGGGCCATGACCATCGAGCAGGCGATCGAGGCTGAAGCACAGGCCCAAGCGATCTGCATGATGACCGAGGATTTCAACCGCGCGTACGACGCCTTCGTCGCCAAGCGCAAGCCTGTGTTCGAAGGCAATTGAAAGCGAACCCATGCGCGACACCCGCTTCTTGGAATGGCCTTTCTTCGAAGAGCGCCACCGCGCCCTGGCCCGCGAACTGGACGCTTGGGCGGCGCTGCGCGTGCCGCATGCGCACAGCACCGATGTCGACACCGAATGCAGGGCGCTGGTGCGCTTGCTCGGCGAAGGCGGTTGGCTGCGCCATGCGGTGGGGGGTGAGCACGGTGCGGCGGCTGCCATCGACACCCGCTCCATCTGCCTGATACGCGAGACCCTTGCGCGCCACAGCGGCTTGGCCGACTTTGCGTTCGCGATGCAGGGCTTGGGCTCCGGCGCGATCAGCTTGCAGGGCACACCTGACCAGAAGGAGCGCTACCTGCCCTGTGTGGCCAAGGGCGAGGCCATTGCCGCGTTCGCGCTCTCCGAACCCGAGGCGGGCTCGGACGTGGCGGCCCTGCAGTGCGCAGCCCGCATCGATGGCGACCACGCCGTCCTGAACGGCGAGAAAACCTGGATCTCCAACGGCGGCATCGCCGACTTCTACGTGGTGTTCTGCCGCACGGGCGAAGCACTCGGGGCGCGGGGCATCTCGGCCTTCATCGTGGATGCGCGCACGCCCGGCTTCGAAATTGCCGAGCGCATCGATGTGATTGCGCCGCATCCGCTGGCGCGGCTGCGGTTCACCAACTGCCGGGTTCCGCTGACTCAGCGCGTGGGCGAAGCGGGCGAGGGTTTCAAGGTGGCCATGCGCACGCTCGACGTGTTCCGCACGTCAGTGGCGGCGGCCGCGCTCGGATTTGCCCGGTGCGCGATGGAGGAGGCGCTCAAGCGCGTGACCACGCGCAAGATGTTCAACCAGCGGCTGGCCGATTTTCAGCTCACGCAAGCCAGGCTCGCGCAGATGGCGACGACGATCGATGCTTCCGCCTTGCTCGTCTACCGGGCGGCCTGGCAACGCGACCAGGGCCAGAACGTCACGCGTGAAGCGGCGATGGCCAAGCTCACGGCCACCGAGGGTGCGCAGCAGGTCATCGACTCCGCTCTGCAGTTGTTCGGCGGTTTGGGCGTGGTGAGCGGCCAGATGGTTGAGCGCCTGTACCGCGAGATCCGCTCGCTGCGCATCTATGAAGGCGCAAGCGAGGTGCAACAGCTCATCATCGCCCGTGAACTCCTGAAGGATTTCCCATGACCGTCGAAGTCATTCTCCCGCCGGGCTGGCCTCGGCCCAAGGGCTACGCCAACGGCGTCGCCGCCAGTGGCAAGATGCTGT
>JBKJTX010000148.1:0-10414 GCA_046590315.1 Ramlibacter sp.
TTGCATCGAAAAGAGCCCACCGATTTGCGCGCGAGGCACTTCCGGAATGCGCGCCGCGAAGAGCGCGTAACCGTCGGCCAGGCGGGTGGCGGGAATCGAGAGTCGCAACTGAAGGCGTCCTTGCGCGATCTGGCCGCGCCAAGTGCCATGCACGTCGCCGGAAGCAACCTCGCCTGACAGTGACTCGCCGGTGCGCCGGACGGAAACTTGCACATCGGCCAGCTGCAACGCCTCCTCGCCCAGGCCGGGCGGCCGCAACGTGCACGGTGCGCAGCGCAACAGGAGCGTGCGCGTGTCGGCACGCCAGCCCAAGAGCAAACGCCCGTTGACGCTCGTGAACTCGCGACCGTTCAGTAGCGGTCCGCCCCAAGCTGAGGTGGCCAGGCGCAGCAACGAGGGCACCCCGGCCGGTACTTCGAATGGCCCGAACCTGAATGGCACTGACCACTCGCCAGGCATTGGCGCAAGCACGGCTCTGACGGTGCCATAGGTACCGGCGGCTGCGGCGAACGCAGCCAGAAGCAGTGAGCACAGGACGATGGCGAGTGTGTTCATAGCGGACTTGCGACAGTGATGGCCTGCCATGGCCCTTGCGATTGGCCGAGCGCCGAGGCCCAGTACCAGGCCGAGGGATCGGTGAAGGCTGCGCCGTGTGCATCGACGATCCGCTCGCAGACCCGCAATTGCTGGCTGCCGCGCGTGGCCTCGAAGCAGCGCCACATCCGTTGCTGTGCGTCCAGTTGCAGACGTTCGCGCGCAATGCGATAGCCGAGCCCCTGGTAGCAGTCGACCGCCGGATGCAGCATGCGGGTCGGCCGGTTCACGGCGCGCAGCACCAGCACGTCGCGCCCATCGGTCATGCGCGCGAGGGTGCCGGGAAACTGGCGAGAGAACCGCTGCTCGACCTCGCTCAGTGCGAGAGGCCGCAGCGCACGGCCCTGCCATTGCGCCGGCAGCTCGAAGGCTTGCGTTTCCCGCGCGGGCGCCGATGCCGGCTGCGCCCAGGTCGCGATCGCGCCCCACAGCACGCACGCGGGCAACAGCACCGCGCAGAGCGACTTGAACAGCACGCGGTTGACGAAGGTGTTGTCAAACATGGCGAGCTCCGCGCGGCTCGAACATGACCCAGGCAATGGCGCCGCAGCAGACGGCGAGCACCAGGAGGCCGATGCCGTTGTGGGCCCAGCCCGCGTGGTGCACGCCGGCGCCTTCGAAAGCGACCAGAATCGAGTTGCGTACGACGTTGCCGGCCAAGACCAGCAGGCTCACGGCCGGCAGGCGCGAGAGAAAGACCGCATCCTTGCGGCGGCAGTACAGCGCGACGACGCAAGCCGTGAAGTAGCCGAACCACAGCATCTGCACGCCCGAGCACGGTGCGTCAACGATCACCATGCGGCCGTCGACCACCAGTGTCGCACCAGTTCGCGTCACGTCGAAGCCGATTGCCAGCAGCCAGCGACTGACTTCGGCGCAGACCACGCGCAGGGGGTAGCCGGCGTAGAACTGGAGCGACGCCAGCAGCGGCAGCGACAGCAGCGACAGGCCGAACACTGGCGTGCTGGCCACCGAAGCGGGCAGGAACGCGACCAGCCCCGCGCCCAGCGCCAGTAGACCGAGCATCGACGAGACCAGCGGCGGCACGTGTGTGAGCAGCGCCGTAGCTGCCACTGCGGCCACGAGCGAAGCGGTCAGCCAGCCGAGCTGGGGCGCGGGCCGCAGGCGTTTGCGCGAAGTCCAGACCAACGCCGTGAGCGCGGCGACGGCGAGGAGCCCCAGCGGCTCGTCCGAGCCGTCGACCATCCGCAGGCCCATCCACCAGACCGCCGGCCACAGGGCCGCACCCAGCAGCACCAGCCAGGCGCCGGCGGGCGCGGTGTCGATCTGAATGCCCAGGCGTACGAAGGTGGGCGAACGCAGGAGGGGTGACATGGCGTTGGCTCCTTCAGGCGGTGAAGCGATGGGCATCGTTGCGGCGCGCGCGGCGTGCCAGCATCGCCAGCACGGACAGCAAGACCGCCATCGCGCCCCACACTTCAGGTTCGGGCGTGCCCGGCACCTCGGCCCCAATAGCCAGGTTGCTGACGCCCTGCGGCATCGGAGACGGTTGATTGACGCTCGGCGTGGCATCGGGCTGGGTGTTGCGCACCACGTGATCCACAGCGAGAAAGCTGGTGTATTGGGTCAGCAGGTTGTATTGCAGCCCCAGCTCGGTGATGCGCTTGCGCTGGCCGTCGCCGCCTTCTAGCGATTCTTGATCCGTCAGGGCGGCGATGCGATGACGGGCCCAGAGGTAACGCAACGCGGTTGTGTCTTGACCGATGTGTGGTCCGATGGGAATGGCGTTGCGATACGGGCCGTTGGTGCTCTGGCCTTCGATCACGACTTGGCCGCGCGGCTCGCCGCGCCACTTGCCGAACACGATCACCGGTCGCTCGCCCAGCACGTCGGGCAGCTGCACTGGCTCCACGTCATATACGTCCAGGCCTTCGAAGCGAGCCTTGACGCTGGTGAGTACAGGCGACTCGATCATGCGGCGAAAGCGTGCCGCTTCGGCCGCGGCCTGGTCCGGCTGTGTGATGATGAAAGGCGCGCCCATGCCTGCGCGGGCCAGGCCTTCCATCAGATGCCGATTGACCGAAGACCCGATCCCGAACGAGAACACGTTGGCCTGCGACAGGTTCTTGCGCACCAGCTCGAAGGCCTCGCGTTCCACGGTCACATAGCCGTCGGTGACCAGGACGACCGTGCGCGACACGTCGGCGGCCTTGGGTTCAGCGTAAACACGCTTGAGGGCTGGAATCAGCTCGGTGCTGCCGCCGCCGCCCATGCGGTTGATGGTGGTGATGGCCTGCTCGATGTTGGCCGGCGTTGCCGGCACCGAGTGCGGCGCGAGGAAGCGGTTGCTGCCGGAGAACAGCAGCACATTGAAAGTGTCGCTGGGCTTGAGATTGCCGATCAGCTCGCGCAGCAGCACTTTGCCGGTTTCCAATGGGAAGCCGTGCATGGAGCCGGAGATGTCGACCACGAAGATGTATTCGCGCGGGGTGATGACGCTGGCCGGCACCTGCTTGGGTGGCTCGACCATCGCCAGGAAGAAATTTTCGTCGCTGCCCTTGAACAGCATCACGCCCGACTCGATGCGATCGCCCGCGAGCCGGTAGTCGAGGATGAAGTCGCGGTTGTTCTGGGGCTTGCCCGTGCGCTGCAGGTTGACCGTGGCTCGCTCGGCGGTGGCTTGCGTCACCTCGATCGCATGGGTGGCTGAGCGCACTTCCTTCAGGCCGATCGGACTCGCGATCGCAACCTGGATGTCAAAGGGCGCGCCGCTCGCTTCGCCGGCGGGCAGGTAGGGCTGACCCACCCACTTGGTGTTGGCTTGGCTGGATTGTGGGCTGTTGTAGCGCGGCCCCACCACCGTGGGAAACACGAACTGGTAGCTGCCGGAGTGCGGTACCAGCAACTCGGTGTAGCGCAGCTCCACCTTGACGTCATCGCCGGGCATGATGTTGGCGACGTTCATCTGGAACACGTTGGGCAGGTGCTGCTCCAGCAGCGCCGCCGTCTTGCCTTCTTTCTTCGCACTGTCGTATTCAATGCGCGCCTGGTTCTTCTCGCGTATCTTGGCGACGATCAACCGGTCGGCCAGGCGCACATTCATGCCGTAAACGGCGGCTTGGGTCGAACCGGGGAACACGTACTTGGCTTCGATGGCGCGCTGGCCTTCATTCTTGTACTGCTGCGTCACGGTGACGTCGGCGATAACGCCCGAGATGCGCACGTCGACCTTCGTCGACTTCAGCGGCAGGCGATCCAGCGTGGGGTCATCGCTCTTGACGAAAAAATAGGGGCTCTCGGTTTTCAGGCGTGGCGAGGCATCCACCTGCGCGTAGGCCGGGCCCGATCCGAGTGCGACGAAACAGGCGGCGGCCAGGCTGGCGCCGGTGATCCACAGCCAGCGCGCCAGGTCGCGGGCGGGAGTGAGGGTGGGCTGCATGTTTTGCTCCAGGACAAGTGCGGGAGTGCACAGACCAGAGCATCGGCAACCGAGGCGAAGCCGATTTGAAGTGACGAAGGAGTTCGGTGAAGTCTGTGTGAAGTCAGGCCGGAGCCAACGGCAGCGACAGCGTGGCCACGGCTCCGCGCCCGTCGGCGTTGACCAGCTCGATGCGGCCATGGTGCAGAGAGGCGATCTCGCGCACAAAGGCCAACCCTAACCCCGTGCTCTTTTTGGCGGAGTGGGGCCGCGCCAGCGAATAGAACTTCTCGAACACCTTGTCCTGCGCGTAGTCAGGAATGCCCGGCCCCTGGTCGTGCACACTGATGCGCGCACCGCGCCGTGTGCGCTCCAGCACGATGCGCACTTCACCGGCATCGGGCGAGAAGTCGATCGCGTTGTCCAGCAGGTTGCTCACGGCTCGACGCAGCAGAAACGGGTCGCCTTCGACCTCGGCTTCCTGACGCACTTCTAGGTGAATGCGGATGCTCCGCGGTCCGGCCGCATCCCGCGCGCCGGCAATCAAGTCCTCGATCAGCGGTCGCAGCGAGACGTTCTCCACGTGCTCCAGCACGCGCCGTGTTTCGAGCGCGGTGAGCTCCATCATGCGGTCGACCATCTCCTGGATGCGTTGCGTTTCGCGCATGATGTTGGAGAGGAAACGCTGACGCTGGTCTTGCGCCATGCCAGGTTCTTGCAGCAACTCGGCTGCGCCGCGGATCGCCGAGAGCGGACTCTTCACTTCATGCGTGAGCGTCTGCACATAGTCGGCGACGTAGTTGCGGCCGGCCAATGCATCGCGCATTTCGTCGTAGGCGGCGCCAATCACACCGAGTGCGCGCCGGCCGAGGCGCGGCAAGCTGAAGCGGCGCTGCGCCCGCACATAGCGCACGTAATCGGCGATCAGTCCGAAGGGTCGCACCAGCCAGACCGACACGATCAACGCGAGCAGCATCACGGCCGCCACCGACACCAAGCCCACGATCAAGGTCTTGCGGCGAGCGGCCTCGACGAATTGTCCGAAGCTTTGCACCGGCTTGCCGACAGAGACCGCGCCGACGATGTCGTTGTTCCAGCGCACGGGCGCGCCGACGTACATGACTGAGGTGCGCGGGTCGTCCTCCACGTCGGGCGTGGTGCGCGCGCCATATTCGCCGTGCAGGGCCAGCCGCACGTCGCGCCATTGCGAGAAGTCCGCGCCCAGCTTCTGGCCGAGCGAGTCGAAGAGCACGCGGCCGCTGCGGTCGGTGACGTACAAACGCAGCTCCACGCGTCGCTTGACGAGGCTAAAGATGCGCGCTTCGAATTGCCGTGCATAGACTGACTTGAAAAGCGGTTCGAGTCGTGCTGTGTCGATGGTGCCAGCGCGCAGATCCTGCTCCACCAGGCTGGCCATCAGCTGCGCCGTTTCCACGAGCGACTCTTCTGCCGATTCGCGATAGCGTGGGTCCAGGTCGGCGACCACGCGATACAGCATAAAGGCCAGCCCCGCCGCAAAGATCAGCAGGATGCCAATAAAGATGCGGTTGCGTTTGCTCAAGTCGAGAGGCCGCTTAGCTACGTTGAGAGGGCAGATCTTCGCTCAACGCATAGCCTGAACCTCGCAGTGTGCGTATCGGCTCAAGGTCAGGAGCGATCAGTTTGAGCTTCGCGCGCAAGGTCTTGATATGGGCGTCCACCGTGCGGTCGAAGCTGTCGCTGCCGCCGTCCCACACCTTTTCCAGCAGCTCGTCGCGTGTGAAGACGCGCCCGGGTTTGTGCACCAGCAAGCGCAGGATGCCGTATTCATAGCGCGAGAGGTCGAGTACACGGCCGTAGTAGCGGATCTGCCGGCGCTCTTCGTCGACGGCAAAGACCTTGGCCGCGGCTGCTGCGGCGGAAGCGGGCGCCATGACCGGCCGCACACTGCGGCGCAGGATGCCGCGCACGCGCGCTACGAGCTCACGCGGTGAGAACGGCTTGGCGATGTAATCGTCGGCGCCCAGCTCCAGGCCGACGACGCGGTCGATCTCGTCGCTGCGTGCGGTGAGGAACAACATGGGCACTTGGTGGCCGCCTGGCAGCGCCTGCAACTGCTTGAACAGTTCGAAGCCGTTGAGGTCGGGCAGACCCACATCGAGAATGGCCAGGGCCGGCGGCTCCTTCTCAAATTCGCGCAGCGCCTGCTCGGCGGTGCTGCACCACACGGGCGCGAAGCCGTCGGTAGACAACACGTACTGGATTGTGTCCGCGATGCCGGACTCGTCTTCCACCAGCAGAATGCGGGGCTTGCTGAGCATGCCGCTATGGTAGCGGCGCTGCGGCCGCGCTAGCGGGTATCGGAGGCGAGGGTGGAGGCGAGGGCAGGGTAGTCGGTGTACCCGCGCGCGTCACCGCCGTAAAAAGTGCGCCGGTCCGGCGTATTGAGGGGAGCGCCAGAGCGCAGCCGCTCTACCAGGTCCGGATTGGAGATGTAGAGTTTGCCGAATGCCACGAGGTCAGAGCCGTGCGCCAGCGCGTGTTCGGCCAGTGGCTGATCGTAGGCGTTGTTCACCATCCAGGCACCGCGGCCGCCCGCCGCATGGTAAGCCGCCCGCATGGCGACGTAATCGAACGGCCGGTCCTCCATTTCGCGCGGCCCGCCGGTCGAGCCCTCGATCACATGGATATATGCGAGGCCCAGCGGCGCGAGCTGGCGCATGACGTAGTCGAACAGGGCCTGCGCGTTGTCGTCGTCGATGTCGTTGGCCGGCGTGACGGGCGACAACCGCAGCCCGGTGCGTGCGCCGCCGACTTCTTCGACCACCGCTCGCATCACTTCGAGCAGCAATCGGGCGCGGTTCTCGATGGAGCCGCCGTAGTCGTCGCTGCGCTTGTTGGCGCCGGTCTTGAGGAATTCGTCGAGCAGGTAGCCGTTGGCACCGTGCACTTCTACCCCATCGAAGCCGGCCGTACTCACCGAGTGGCGTGCGGCATGGCGGTAGTCGTGGACGATGCCGGGAAGCTCGCCCGCGTCTAGCGCGCGAGGCTCCGACGTGGGAACGAAGCTTCCGACACCATCCTTGATGAGGTAGGTCTTGGTCTTGGCGGTGATGGCCGAGGGCGCCACCGGCTTCTGGCCGGCTGGCTGCAGGTCCACATGCGAAACGCGGCCCACGTGCCACAGCTGAACGAAGATACGGCCCTGACTTGTGTGCACTGCATCAGTCACAGTGCGCCAGGCGTCGAGTTGCTCCGTGCCATACAGACCGGGGACATCGGCGTAGCCCTGGCCTTGTGCGCTGATGGCAGTCGCCTCCGAGATGATGAGGCCGGCGCTGGCGCGCTGCGCATAGTACTCGGCCATCAACGCAGTCGGCACGGCATTCGGCGCGCGGTTGCGGGTGAGCGGCGCCATCACGATGCGGTTGGGAAGATGCAGGTTTCCGACCTGGAGCGGTTCGAACAAAGACGTCATGGTCCGAGGTTAGCCGCGCCCGCAAAAACTTGCAGTCACCAAGGCGTGCGGTTTCTGATAGTGCAGGCGGTCGCTAGCCGCGCAGCTTGTCGATCAGGCCATTCAGTTCTTCCAGCGAGCCAAACTGGATGGCGACCTCGCCCATCTCCTCCATGCGGCCGTTGCGCTTGACACGCTTTTTCACGCGCACTTCCACTTCGGCTGTGAGCAGGTCGGACAGCTCTTCTTCCAGGCGCCGAACGTCGCGTGGCTTCTCGGCCTTTGGCTTCGGCGAGACCAGGTTGAACTCCGCGCTGAGCTTCTTGACCAGCGCCTCGGCTTCGCGCACCGACAGCTTTTTGGCCGCGATCTGGTTGGCGGCCGTGATTTGCGAAGCGCGCTCCAATGCCAGCAAGGCGCGGGCGTGGCCCATGTCGAGATCGCCGGCCATGAGCATGGTCTGCACCGCATCGGCGAGATTGAGGAGGCGCAGCAAGTTGCTGGCGGCGCTGCGCGACCGACCGACGGCCTGCGCCGCCTGCTCGTGCGTGAGTCCGAATTCCTTGACCAAACGTTGCAAGCCATGCGCTTCTTCGAGGGGATTGAGGTCCTCACGCTGAATGTTTTCGATCAGCGACATCGCGGCCGCAGCTTCGTCGGGCACGTCGCGCACCAGCACCGGAACGCTGTCCAGGCCCGCTAACTTGGCGGCCCGGAAGCGCCGCTCACCCGCGATGATTTCGTACTTGCCGGCGTTGGCGCCCGCCTTGAGTTGACGCACGAGGATCGGCTGCATGATGCCCTGCGCCTTGACCGACTCGGCCAGTTCATACAGCGCGCCTTCGTCCATGCGGGTGCGCGGCTGGTACGCGCCTGCCACGACATCGGCGAGCAGCAGCGACGCGGGCGAGCCTGGGTTGGCAGCGGGTGCGTCGGCGAGCGAATGCGACGCGGTGGGGCCGAGCAGGGCTTCGAGGCCGCGGCCGAGGCCTTTGGGTTTTTTTGTGACCATAACGAAATTAGTCTTTCATGAGGTCTTGCAGCAGCACGTGCCCCTCGGGCCAACTGGCGATGCCGGAATCGGCGTTGATGTGGCCGCAGTCTCCGTAGTCCATGAACTGCGCGCCCCAGGCATGGGCGAAGAGGCGAGCACGTTCAAATTCGCAGTAAGGGTCGTTGCGGCTGGCGA
Source organism: Ramlibacter sp. (assembly GCA_046590315.1). Lineage (GTDB taxonomy): Bacteria > Pseudomonadota > Gammaproteobacteria > Burkholderiales > Burkholderiaceae_C > Ramlibacter. Next base: position 8,599 of record JBKJTX010000148.1, read on the forward strand.
GCAGCACGCTTGGAAACTGCAAGGCGCTCAGCTCAATCGGCGACCAGCTGGGAATCTGATCGCGGACCTCGGGGCGTTCGACGTCGCCGGGCGCCACCAGCAGTGCCGCCTTGACGCGATGGGTGTTTCTGGAGCGGGCGGACCAAGCAGCAGCGAGGACGCAGCCCAGGCTGTGAGCCACCAGCACGGCGGGCTCGTCGCGCGATAGCACCATTTCCTCGAGCCGCGCCAGCCAGTCGCCGCGCAGCGGCTTCATCCAGTCGTGCTGCTCGAGGCGCACGTAGCCATGGCGCTGCTCCCACAAGCTTTGCCAGTGCTGCGGGCCGCTGCCTTCCCAGCCCGGGAGAATGAGAACGTTAGAAGGCTTCATGCTCTTTAATTGATAGCTGAATCGCAAGCCTCATAGCGGCTTGCAGGGTCACATCTTGCGAATACGCTCCACCATTTCGTTGGCGAATTCGACATAGGCCTGGCTGCCGCGCGCAGCTGGGTCAAAGATCACGCCCGGGAGCCCGTAGCTTGGCGCCTCGGCCAGCCGGACATTGCGCGGAATGACGGTATTGAACACCTTGTCGCCGAAGTGGGCCTTGAGCTGCTCGCTCACCTGCTGCTGCAAGGTGATGCGCGGATCGAACATCACGCGCAACAGGCCGATGATCTGCAGATCCTTGTTCATGTTGGCATGCACCTGCTTGATGGTGTTCACCAAGTCGGTGAGGCCCTCGAGCGCGAAGTACTCACACTGCATTGGGACGATGACGCCATGGGCGCTGCACAGCCCATTGAGCGTGAGCATGGAGAGTGACGGCGGGCAGTCGATCAGGATGAAATCGTAGTCTTGCGATACCGCGCCCAATGCGGACTTGAGCCGCTGCTCACGCCGCTCGACTTGCACCAGTTCAACTTCAGCGCCGGCCAGTTCGCGGTTGGCGCCCAGCACGTCGAAGCCGCACTTCTCGGTGCGCACACGTGCTTCAGCCACGGACGCCGATTCAAGCAGCACGTCGTACACCGTCAGTTCCAGTTTGCGCTTGTCAACGCCGGAGCCCATAGTGGCATTGCCCTGGGGACCGAGGTCGACCATCAACACCTTTTGGCCGACTTTCGCCAAACCCGCGGCCAGGTTGACGGTGGTCGTGGTCTTGCCGACGCCTCCCTTCTGGTTGGCAACGCAGAAGATTTTCGCCATCACTTGGAAATAGCCAGTTTGATGCCAAAGCCCAACAGGAAGACGCCGGCCACTTTTTCCAGCACGCGACCGACCACCGGATTGGCGCGCATGCGCTCGGCCAGATGATGCGTCAGCAGGACCACGATGAGGCCATAGGCGAAGGTGAGGGTGGCGATCGTTGCGGCCATCACGCCGAAGGTCATCATGCCTTGGTGCTGGGCCGGGTCGACGAACAGCGGAAAGAATGCCATGTAGAAAACGATGGCCTTGGGGTTGAGTAGCGTGATGAGGCCGGCCTGCTTGAAATAGTGATGGGGCTCGATGTTCAAGATGGGTCTGGCGCCGGGCTTGGCCAGCAGCATTTTGATGCCGAGCCAAGAGAGATAGCCTGCGCCCAGCCACTGAACCGCCCGGAACGCGGCTGGATAGGCCGTCAACAATGCGGCTACTCCTGCGACTGCCGCCCACATCAGCACTTGATCGCCAGCGATCACGCCAAAGGTTGCGGCCAAGCCGCCTCGAACGCCGCCTTTGCTGGTCGAGGTGATGAGCGTCAAATTGCCGGGGCCGGGGATAGCCAAGAAAATAATGATGGCAGCAACAAATGCACCATAGTCTGCAACGCCAAACATGAATATCCCCCGG
>JBKJTX010000277.1:0-2743 GCA_046590315.1 Ramlibacter sp.
CCGAGTGGCACACCTACTGGAAGAACGCTGGTGATTCGGGCCTGCCCACAAAACTGCAATGGACGCTGCCGCCAGGGGTCGTGGCTGGCGAGATCGCCTGGCCATTGCCCAAAAAGATCCCCATCGGCACGCTCGCCAACTACGGCTACGAAGGCACGGTGCTGCTGCCGGTGCCACTCACAATCACCCCGGATTTCAAGCCGTCGCTGATCGGGCGGGACCTGGCCATCAAACTCAAGGCCAGTTGGCTGGTGTGCAAGAAGGAATGCATCCCCGAAGACGGCGAGTTCTCGCTCAAGATTCCGGCGACGAGCACCACCGCGCTCAATGGTGCGGCGTTTGAAGCTGCGTCCAAAGCGCAGCCGCAGCCCGTCACCGGCGAGAGCCAGGTGCGCATCGACGGCAACAATCTTCGCGTAAGCGTCAAGGGACTGCCGCCGGCGCTGCAAGGCAAAACGCTGGCGTTTTTCCCTGAGACGCCGGAGGTCATTGAGACCTCGGCCGACGGTGTGCAGGCATGGCAAGGCGATACCTGGACGGTGCAGATTCCGCTGTCTTTGCAACGCAGCCAAAGCCCTTCCGTCATGCCCCTCGTGCTGGTGTCCGGCTCGCAGGGTTGGCGCGTCGAAGCAAAAGTAGCCGGCGCGTGGCCGCAGACCGCCGCGCCAGCCGGCCTCACGCCTGCCCTGGAAGCAGCGCTGCGCGGCAATGCCGCCAGCGCGGTAGCGCCCGCACCTTCGCTCACGTTCGCCGCAGCGCTGCTCGGCGCGTTGCTCGGCGGCTTGATCCTCAACCTGATGCCCTGCGTCTTTCCGATTCTCGCGATCAAGGTCGTGGGTTTCACGCGCCATGCCGACGACCGGCGCGCGCACCGACTGTCCGGCTTGGCCTACACGGCCGGCGTGATCGTCTCGTTCGCGGCCTTGGGTGCGCTGATGCTGGCGCTGCGCGCTGGCGGCGAGCAACTGGGCTGGGGCTTCCAATTGCAGTCGCCGGCAGTGGTTGCGGTGCTGGCCGGCCTCTTCACCTTGATCGCGCTCAATCTCGCCGGTGTCTTCGAATTCGGCGCCTTCGTGCCGTCGGGCGTGGCCACCATGAACGCGCGGCATCCCGTGGCCAACGCATTTCTCTCCGGCGTGCTGGCAGCGGCGATTGCCTCGCCCTGCACCGCACCTTTCATGGGCGCTTCGCTCGGCTTCGCCATCGGTCTGCCCGCGGTGCAGGCCCTGCTCGTCTTCGCGGCTATCGGCCTCGGCATGGCGCTGCCCTATCTCGCCGCGAGCTGGGTTCCGGCTGTTGCAAGGCTGTTGCCGAGGCCTGGCGCGTGGATGGACACCTTCCGCAAATTGATGGCCTTTCCGATGTTCGCGACTGTCGCCTGGCTGGTGTGGGTGCTGGGCCAGCAAAGCGGTATCGACGGCGCCGGCGTCCTGCTCGGCCTGCTGGTCGTCATGAGCATGTTGGTGTGGGCGCTGACCTTGCGCGGTGGCACCCGCGCCGTACTGGCAACGATCTCGCTCGCCTGCCTGGGCGCACTGGCGTGGACCGCGGGCGGCAACATCACCCGCGTTCCGGCGCAGCAGGCGGCGGCGAACGAAGGACCGTGGCAGCCGTGGGAGCCCGGCCGCGTCGAACAGGTATTGGCATCGGGCCAGCCGGTGTTCGTGGACTTCACCGCGGCCTGGTGCGTAACCTGCCAATACAACAAGAAGGCGACGCTGTCGCGCGATGACGTGATGGCCGATCTCGCCGCGAAGAAGGTCACGCTGCTGCGCGCCGACTGGACCCGGCGCGACCCCGCCATCACCGCAGCGCTGGCGCAGTTGGGCCGTAACGGCGTGCCGGTTTATGTTTTTTACGGCGTCGGCAAGGCGCCGGTCGTGTTGTCAGAAGTGCTGAGCGTGCAGGAAGTGCGCGACGCCGTGGCCGCTTTGTAGCACTCGCATGGACACGATCAGCGAACTGCGCCGCATCCTGGGCACCTGCAAGACCATCGCCGTGGTCGGGTTGTCGCCGCAGTGGCATCGGCCAAGTTTCTTCGCCGCCAAGTACATGCAGGCGCACGGCTATCGCATCGTTCCGGTCAATCCCGGCGCGACGGAGATTCTCGGCGAGCGTTGCTATCCGAGCGTCACGGCGGCGGCGCAAGCGCTGACGGCCGAGGGCCAGCAGATCGACATGGTGGACTGCTTTCGGCGCACCGAAGACATCCCACCCATCGCCGATGAAGCCATCGCCATCGGCGCCAAGTGCCTGTGGCAGCAGCTCGGGGTCGTCAATGAGGAAGCCGCAGCCAAGACGCGAGCCGCCGGACTCTCGGCCGTCATGGACCGCTGCGTGAAGATCGAGCATGCGCGACTGTTCGGTGGTCTCAACTGGGCCGGCGTGAATACGCGCGTGATCTCGTCGCGCCGGCCCCGAAACTTGCCCTACTAAATGGCCCCCACGCTTGTCACTTCGTGTACTGCGCTGCCCCCCGAGGGGGCCCCAGTCGCCTTGGGGCGGCCCGGCGTCGACTGACCATGAGCAAAGACCACGAATACGGCTTCGGCACACGCGCCATCCACGCCGGCGCGATGCCCGACCCTGTCACGGGCGCGCGTGCCACGCCCATCTACCAGACCACCAGCTTCGTGTTCGACTCGGCCGAGCATGCGGCGAGCCTGTTTAACCTGCAGACCTTTGGCAATGTCTACAGCCGCATCAGCAATCCGACAGTCGCCGTACTCGAAGAACGTGTGGC
>JBKJTX010000031.1:0-9622 GCA_046590315.1 Ramlibacter sp.
ACGGTCAGGGGACTGGGATACCGGCTGGAGGTGGTTCGCAGTTGAAGCTCCTCGACTAGCGTCACGACGGCTGCTCGGACGTCGTGGTGTCGGCGAAGTTGAGCGGGCGCAATTTTCTGGTCGCCGGGCGCTGAAGCCGAAAGTCGAGAGCCTGCCTGTTGCGACGCCTGGCTCCAGCCAGCCTTGGACCGCGTTGCTGCAATGCAGCTGCTCCGACCAGTGCCACCGATGCGTCGTTAGCTGCTGTGCATCCGTCGCATAGGAGAAAGATTCAAGCCCTCGCGGTAGCGGCGCTCTTGGCGGCGCTACGAGTTACGAGCCACGATGGCAGGCAATGGCAGGCAATGGCAGGCAATGGCAGCTTACGCATCCTCACGGATCGCGGCAACAGGTCACGCGAGTTCGAATGCTTGATTGGCCGAGTTTCGCTTGGGAACTGCCGTGTGGTCGGCGTCAACTGTCTTGTCCGCCGGCCAAGGGAATTGGCGCCAACCCCAAGGCAAATCGCCGCGCCGGTGGAGTCTTGGGTGTTCCCGCGTTTTGTGTAGTTTTCCGTGCTCGATTACACAGGATCTGCACCGGCCAGGCGCGCGTCAGTAATCAATGCCGTAGTAGCCGTGCACCCGGCGCGAGTAGTCCGTGTCGTACGCCGGCATGTCGCCCTGGCCGTGCTTTGGCGCCTTTTCGATCTGGTCTTTGCTCAGCGGCACGACGTAGCCATCATTGCTCGTGTCGTACTCGAGCATGCTCCAAGGCACGGGAAAACGATCGGTGCCCATGCCCAGGAAGCCGCCAAATTCCATCACCGCGAATCGCACTTGGCCGGACTGTTTGTCGATCATCAGGCTGTCGACCGAACCCAGCTTGTCGCCGCTGGAGTTGTAAACGTTGGTGCCAACCACACGGTCAGAGTCGATGCAGGGATGGACGCTGGTGCTGAGGTTCATGTCAAATCTCCTTTTAAGTTCGTAGATGGTCCCGTCGAGCAACTTGGCTCGGCCGGGGGCCGTGCAGAAAAACCCGTTATCGATGCGGCCAACCGATGCCCGGATCGGCGCCGTCGCCGATCCGCTGCAGGACGCGGCAACCATGGGGCGGCTTCGTGGCTGAGTGCCACAGAATGTCTATCGAAAAATAAGGAAGAGGATGAGGACGATGACAACGGTGCCGATGCCGATATACATGGTAATTCTCCCAGGCGTCGCCCACCCTCAGTGAGGATAGTCAGGCGTGCGCCGGTGAATGAATTCGAATCGTTGCGGATGCTGCTGCGTGTGCGTGGACAGCAGCTTCTTAAGTAGGAGAGCGTCGCGTTTGCTGGGAATTGTAGAAACGCCTCCGGACCCTGATGAGGTGCGGAGGCGCTGAAAAAGACTTGGTGGTGCAGTCCAGTCCCAGTCGCAACCTCCCTCAGCGAAGCCTGCGGCGAACCTACTGCGGACGAGCGGTTGCGCGGAACCGCCCCAGAGGCGGGACGAAGCCCGATCTGAGCCCAGGCCAGAGTCAAGCTAACTGACCCGCACCGTCACCCGCAGGAACGTGGCCGGAATCGAAGTGGCCCCGGCGCTGGGGCTCTTGTTCTGGCTTTCGAACAAGGCATCGAGTTCCTTCTGCGGGTCGACAGCTCGCCCAGTTTTTTCGGCTGCTTCGAAGGCATTCATGGTGGGCCCGTAGTACGTCTTGAAGGCGTTGACGAACTCCGCCGGCCGGTCCGGATAGTTGAACGTGAACGTATCTCGCTCGCACGTTATGTTCTCCTCGGGAACCCCGGCGGCGGTGAATCGTTCGACCACGTTGCTCTCGACTCCCCAGGTCATGGGACTGATGAAACCTTCGGGCGGCGGCAGCGAGTAAGACGAGCTGATCTTCAAGATCTGCGCGACCAGCGTCGGGTCGTTGGGAATCCAGTTGCCCATGACGATGCGGCCACCGGGCTTGGTGACCCGTACCATTTCCTTAGCCACATCGAACGGCTTCGGCGCAAAGATCGCCCCGAAAATGCTGATCACGAGGTCGAAGCTCTTGTTTTCCAGCTCACTGAGGTTGGACGCATCGCCTTCCTGGAACCGGCAATTCGCCAGGCCCTGCTCCTTGGCGCGCCTGTTCCCAGCCTCGACTAGGTTGCTGGCGATGTCGACCCCGAGCACGTCCGCCCCAAGTTTGGCTGACGGAAGGGCCGTGCTGCCGTCGCCGCAGCCAAGGTCCAGGACCTTGAGGCCATTGGTGACGCCTAAGCTTCTAACCAGCGCCTCGCCGCTTTCTCGCGTGGCGACCGCGATACGCGTGAAGTCGCCTTTTTCCCAGAGCGCCTTGTTCGGGTTCATAAAATTCCCTTTGCGCAAAGTGGAGGTGGAAGATTCCCAGGAGTAGCTGCGCGTGCCACTCAATCCAGTCACGACGTCGAGCCGTCGCAACGCATCATGCGCACTTCGGCAAGCGTTTGACAATCCTGTCTAACCACACTGGGCCGGCAATAGTTGTCGTGACCGAATTCTATCCAAGCGGTTCGGAAACCCTGTCCAGCCATAACAGCACTTGAATGCCTGTCCGTGAGGGTGAAGGCACATCACGCGCCGGATGAACCTATAAGGTGGATGGCGCGGTGAACATGGGCATCCATGTGCGCGCGTGCAGCCAATGAGAGCATCTCCCGGGCGCAGGTGTTGGACTGCGCAACGTGTCCCAGGCTGGCGCTGATGCGCGCCTGATCAGCGAGGATCTCGACCACCAGCGCCACGTAGGTGTCCGTCTGCCTCACGCAGCGCATTCGCGCTTCGCTTAACCACCCCAAGGCCTGTTCCGGGTTTCCGGCCACTTCGTGGCAACGCGCCATCACGCGCGCCACGGCCGCTTCCCAGCACGGGTCGGCGAGTTGACAGCTCAGCGCGAATGCGCGCTCCAGGTCCTGCATGACGCTGGCCGGGTCGGCCTTCAGGCGAAGCCTGGACTCGCCCAAGAGCGCGCAGGGCCAGGGCCGAAAGGATGTCCAGCGCAGTTCGTCGACCAGAGTCAAGCACTTCTGAAGCCAGCGGTTCGCTTCTTCCGCACGGTCTGCTGCCAGCAATCCCCATGCGCCGAGGCCCATAGACCACACCTGGCGACGGCGATTGCCGGCGCTGTGGGCGTGCGCTAGCGAGATCTCGTAGTGCGCCAGCCCTTCGTTAACACGGCCCCAGTCGACCAGATTCATGCCGATGACTCCGTGAGTCCCGGCCAGCGCATCACCTCCGTCGGCGAGACGCAGCGCCTCGGCGAGATGTTCGGCGGCGCTCGGGCGGCGGCCTGCGAGTGTGTCGACATAACCGAGTTCGCGGTAAGCGGTGCAGGCCATCGACGCGTCGCCGCAGCGATTGGCAAACTCGATGGACTGGCGCAGCAGGATGGCGCCCTCGTCATCGTGACCGCGCACTGCATGCACCAGAGCCGACCCCAACTCGAGGAGTGTCCGGCCTTGCAAATGGGCGTCGCCGCAGCTTTGTGCATCGGCCGCAGCCCGGCGCAGGCAATCGACGCCTGCATCGATCGCACCGGCCGACAGGGCGGCAATCCCCGCTTCCAGCAACGACTCGACAACGGCGACCGGCGACACGCCGCTGGGGGGCGAAGACAGCGTGCGTCGCGCCGCGCTGCGTAAGGCGGGCGACGGCGCCCGCCCGAGCTGCTCTCTGAACAACTTGTCAGTCGCCTCTACATGCAGGTCGGCCGCAACGAAGCGGCCGCCGGCGATCAAGGTCTTCAAAAGCAGGATGTGAGCGCCTTCGTCGAACGGCATGCGCCGAACACTCAACTCGGCCAACCGGGTGCCTCGCGGCGCATCGCCCACGGCAATGGCTTGTTGTGCATCTTGGCGGACTCGTGCATCAACCCGACTGGCGATTCGCTCGCGTTCGACCAGCAGCCAAGTGGAGAACTCCGGGCCGCATTGGGGCTCGACGCCTTCCAGCAAGGGGCCCGCCGACTCGACATCGAAGTCGGCGTTGGATAGCTCGTTGACGTCGACCCTGGTGCCGTCGGGCAGCGCGGTGTTGATGGGGTCGCCGAGCAAGGCCCCAGGACAGTTGAGCGCCTTCCTGAGCGAGGCCAGCGTCCACCGCAAGGACCCCAATGGATCCACCGTGTCAGGGAAGAGGTCATTGGCGAGTGACCGCCGGCTCAACGGACGCGGGGACAGCACCAGCCGCGCAAGCAGCGCCCAGGCCTGATGACCCCGAACGAGCTGTTGCTGATCGCCAGTCGTTCGTATCTCGGGGTTGCCCATCAATTTGATCTGCAGCGTCATCAAAGAGTCCTCGCCTCCAGCGCCAACGGCTGACACGCTACCCGCAGCTTACGCCCGGACCGTGTGACCCGGCGTGTGACAACTGGCAGAGCGAGGCGGGCGCGAGGACCACGCGCGGTCCAACGGTGGAGGGTCAACATCAAGGCTCCTTATCACTCCTCAGGAGAAATTTATGCCCCAATTTATCGTCGAGCGAAACATTCCTGGCGCCAGCACATTGAGCGCCACTGAACTGAATGACATTTCGGCCAAGTCCTGCGAGGTCATCGCCGGGCTGGGCGAACCGTACACATGGATCACGAGTTACGTGGCGGGCGACAAGATCTATTGCGTGCACGAGGCCGCCAGCGCAGAGGTCATCCGCCGCCATGCGCGCCAGGGCGGCTTCCCCGCCGACATGGTGACGCCGATCGCTGCCGTGATCGGCCCGGCGAACGCGATGACCGGCTCGGTCTGACAACGGCGTCGTCAACACCATGAATCCACCCACTGTGACCGAGATCATCGCGTCACAACAACGGCGGGCAGAAGAATACTGGTTGCAAAGCTGGCAGCGTGGTCCAACACGTTTGCGCTGGACCAGCGTACCTTTGCAGGCCGGGGATGCAGCCCCTGATCTGGTTCTGCACGACGCGAGTGGCAACACCTGCCACCTTCGAGATGCATGGCGCGACGGCCCGGCATTGCTGCTGTTCTGGCGACACTACGGATGCAGCTGCGGCCGGGACCGCGCCCGCCGCCTCAACGCAGAGCATGAACGCTACGTCGGCTTGGGTGCCAAGGTCGTTGTGATCGGCCAGGCAGAACCAGAGCGATCGCGGGTCTACGCGCAGGCGAATCAGCTGCCGTGTGCAATTCTCTGCGACCCAACACGGCTCGCCTATGAAACCTACGGGCTGCTCGAAGGACAACCTTCGCAGATCGTGTTCGATGCCCCCGACGAATTCTTGCGGCGCGACTTCGAGGCCGGCAGGCGACTGCAGCAGTCAAGGCATGGCACAGAAGCCGCGCCAGTGGACAGCCCGTGGCAATTGCCCGGCGAGTTCGTCATCGACCGCGCGGGAAGAATCCGTCTGGCCTACCGATACCAGCACTGTGAGGACTGGCCCGACCCGCTGGTGTTGATCGCTGCGATCAAGGATGCGGGCGCGAATCACACCGCGGCTTGATTCTTTTTTTGCCACCGCACCGTTCTGCCTCAACGGAAACCGCGCCGCCCGGGGCCCGCTGACACCAGGAGCGCGCTAGTCACTTAAGTAGAAGGCCGCGCACGGTGTCCAGTCCGGCCCAAGGCTTGAGATACTCGCCGCATGCAGCTACAGGACATCTTGTTTTCCCAGGGATTCGGCACACGGCGCGTCTGCGCGGGCTTGATCCAGCACGGCCACGTGACAGTCGATGGGCAATCCGTCGCCGACTCGACCGCGCAGTTCGTACCGCAGGGACTGCGTTTTGCGGTGGACGGCGTGGAATGGCCGTACCACGAACAAGCCTATCTCATGCTGCACAAGCCCGCGGGGACCGAGTGTTCGCGGAAGCCTTCCGCCTATCCCAGCATCTACACGCTGCTGCCTGCCCCGCTGCGCCAGCGCCCGCAGAAAGCTGCCACTCAAGGCGTGCAGGCAGTAGGCCGCCTCGACCAGGACACCACCGGACTGTTACTCCTCACCGACGATGGGCAGTTCATCCATCGCATGAGTTCGCCGCGCCACCACGTGCCCAAGGATTACGAGGTCACCGCCAAACATGAGGTGGACGACAGGCAAGTCGCCAAGCTCCTCGAAGGCGTGGTGCTGGACGACGATCCCCAACCGGTACGCGCTGCCGCGTGCGAGCGCACAGGCGAGCGGCAGCTGCGGTTGACATTGACTGAAGGCAAGTACCACCAGGTCAAGCGCATGATCGCCGCGGTCGGCAACCGGGTGGAATCGCTGCACCGTTCGAAAATCGGGCGGCTGGTGCTACCGGAGGATATGGCGCCGGGCCAATGGCGGTGGCTTTCGGCCGAAGACTTGGCGGCGCTGGACCGTTGATTCACGAGCGCGCAGCGAGGAAGCGCGCAATGCGTTGCCGGGTGCGTTCGGGCTGGTCGCGATGGGGCGAGTGCCCGCACGTCGCCAGCACTTCCTTTTCAACGAGGCCCTGGGTCGGTTCGATCTCGTCGATCTGGCGCAGCGTGCCGTAGGGGTCGTCCTCGCCCTGGATCGCGAGCACAGGCGCGCGGATTCGCCGGCACTCGGCACGGATGTCGAAGCTGCGAAACGCTGCATCCAGCCAGATGTCGTTCCATTGCCAGAATGCGCAGTCCACGTCGGCGTGATAGCGCTGCAGGCGTTCGCGCAGGCCCTGCGATTCGTACGCGGTGCGCGCCTGCTCGATTGCGTTGACAGACTTGTCCTCGACAATCACATGCGGCGCCATCACGATGCACGCGGCTACCGGAAAGTGGCACGCGTGCAGTAGCGCGATGGTCCCGCCGTCCGAATGCCCGAGCAGTACCGGCGCCTCGATCTGCAGTGACTCCAGCAAGGCCGGCAGGACTTCGAGCGCTTCATGATGCATGTAGTCTGGGGCCAGGCGCCCGGCGCCACGCACGTTGGGAACGCTGTCCGAACCGCCGTAGCCGCGCCGCGAATAGACCACGCCCGCCCGGCCGGTATCGGCGCAAAGCTGCGCCGGCCAATCGCGCCACATCGCTACTGAGCCGAGCCCTTCGTGCAGAAAGACGATGGGCGCCAGGGAGCTCCCCGGTGGGGCGGGGAGCCGCAGCACTTCCAGGCCCACGCCGTTGATTTTCACCTGTTCCATCGTCCGGATGTTACGGGAGCTCGCGCTATGCTGCGGCCATGAATCTGTTCCTCGATTCGTTCTGGCGGGCGGTGGCGTATTGCCTGCATCCCCGCGTAATTGCGCTGTCGTTCCTTCCGCTCGCGATCATGGTCGTACTGTCGCTCGGGCTGGGCTACTTCTTTTGGGAACCCGCTCTCGAATGGGCGCGCGGGTTCCTCGAATCGTCCGATTTGATGAGGCGGCTTTGGGGCTGGCTGCAGAGCGCGGGCGCTGGCAACTTGAAGACAGTGGTCGCGCCGCTGGTCATCATCATCGCTCTGACCCCGGTGATTGTGCTCGCGTCGCTGCTGCTCGTGGCGGTGTTCATGGGCCCGGCACTGTCGGCGTTGGTGGCAGAGCGCCGCTTTCCGCAACTCGAGCGCAAGCGCGGTGGGTCGCTCATGAGCAGCATCGCCTGGTCGCTCGGCTCCTCGCTGCTGGCGCTGATTGCGCTGGTGGTGTCGTTGCCGCTGTGGCTCGTGCCACCCCTTATCCTCGTCCTGCCGCCGCTGATTTGGGGATGGCTCACCTATCGGGTGATGGCGTTCGATGCCTTGTCGGAGCATGCGAGCAAGGACGAGCGCCGAGAAGTGTTCCGCCGGCACCGACCGTGGCTGTTGGGCATCGGCGTGATCGCCGGCTTCCTTGGCGCAGCACCCAGCCTGGTCTGGGCGTCCGTCGCGCTGTTCGCTGTGGCATTCGTCATCCTGATCCCGGTGGCGATCTGGATCTACACGCTGGTTTTCGCGTTTGCGTCGCTCTGGTTCGCCCACTACGCGCTGGCGGCGCTGCAACAGTTGCGCAGCGAAGCGGCGGCCACGCCCCCTGCGCCAGCCGCGCCGTTAGCATTGGGGGATGACGCAAATTCCCCCGCAAGCTGAAGCGCCGGCGTTCGGCCTGGTGATCGTCGGCGATGAGATTCTTTCCGGAAAGCGCGCCGACAAGCACATGCCCAAGGTCATCGCGCTCCTCGCTTCGCGCGGGCTGCAGTTGGCGTGGGCAGAGTACGTCGGCGATGACCCGAACCGAATTGCCGCAACGCTGAAGCGGGCGTTTGCGTCGGGCGACGTGGTCTTTTGCTGCGGCGGCATCGGCGCTACGCCGGACGATCACACGCGCCAATGCGCTGGCAAGGCGCTCGGGGTCGAACTCGAACTGCACCCGCAAGCAGAAGCTCTCATCCGCGACCGCATGCAGGACATCGCACGCGAGCAGGGCAAGACGTATGAGCCCGATCGCGCGGACAACGTTCACCGCCTGAATATGGGCGTGTTTCCTCGCGGGGCGCGGCTCATTGCCAACCCGTACAACAAGATCCCCGGGTTTGCGGTCGGTCAAGTTCACTTCGTGCCGGGGTTTCCCGTCATGGCTTGGCCCATGATCGAGTCGGTCCTGGACATGGAGTACAGCCAATGGTTCCGAACCGGTTCCTACGCTGAAAAATCGGTCATCGTGTTCGGAGCGATGGAAGCGGCGCTGACGCCTTTGATGGAAGACATCGAGCGGGACCATCCCGGTGTGAAGGTATTTAGCTTGCCGAGTGTTGACCATCCAACGTACGGGCGTCACATCGACCTCGGAGTCAAGGGGGCACCGGCGGACGTAGCGCCGGCCTATAGTCAGCTCCTGGCGGGCCTTATGGCGATGGGTGTCCCGTTGGGCCCCGAATTGGTGCGGTAAAGCATTAGGCACCAATTCGGTGCGTTGCTCCAATTGCACCAAGAGCGGGCCAGCTCATCCAAAACCGCAAGGCTCCCGTAGGGAAACCTGCTCAAGATAGCGGACAATCGCCGAGCTTTGCGGCAAGCGCCATGCACCAGCTTTGGCACAGAAACTGCATCTCACCAATTCCTAAACAACCATCTACCAGGAGAAACTTGATGGCAGCCAAGACCGTCGCAGACGTGATGAAGATGGTGAAGGAGAACGAAGTCAAATTTGTCGACTTCCGCTTCACCGACACCCGCGGAAAAGAACAACACGTCACCGTGCCCGTCTCCCACTTTGACGACGACAAGTTCAGCTCCGGCCATGCTTTCGACGGTTCCTCGATCGCCGGTTGGAAAGGCATCGAAGCCTCGGACATGCTGCTGATGCCGGACCCGAGCACCGCCAACATCGATCCCTTCTTCGAAGAAACCACGCTGTTCCTGTCGTGCGACGTGCTCGAACCGGGCGACGGCAAGGCCTATGACCGCGACCCGCGTTCAATCGCACGCCGTGCCGAGGCGTATCTGAAGGCTTCCGGCCTTGGCGACCAGGCCTTTTTCGGCCCGGAGCCCGAGTTCTTCATCTTCGACGACGTGCGTTGGGGCAACGAGATGTCGGGCTCGTTTTTCAAGATCGACGAGTACGAAGCGCCGTGGAACACGGGCAACAAACTCGAAGGCGGCAACAAGGGACATCGCCCGACCGTCAAGGGCGGCTACTTCCCTGTTCGGCCAGTCGACAGCACTCAGGACCTGCGCGCAGAGGTCTCGCTGATCCTCGAATCGCTGGGCATTCCAGTCGAGG
>JBKJTX010000069.1:0-3277 GCA_046590315.1 Ramlibacter sp.
CCACCCGCGGCGACGCCCGCCCCGACCGCTTCCCCACCCTCCACCCCTTCACCGGCACCGACCACCATGAACGTCCCCCAACCAGCCCCCTCCGCCGCACCGCAGGGCGCCAGCAACCGCCGTATCCTGGTCCTCGGGGGCGGCAGCGCGGCCGGCGACACCATCGAGTTCCTCGGCAATCTCGATCTCGAGCCCGCCATCCTGGACACGCCGTCGGTCGAAAAGCTGGATTCCCTTCGCGACGCGGCCTACGCCATCGTCTTGCCCGACGAGCGCGACGATGCGCCGTCGATGTACATGGCCATCGGTTTCATGCTGGCGGCGTTAGGCCGCTCGCGCATCTGCCTGGTGGCCCCCGCCGACATGGCGATCGCGCCCGCGCTTCAAGGCGCCGTACGCGTGGCGCCCGACGACACGGGCGTCTGGCGCCTGTTGCTGGCGCGCGAGATGAAGCGCGCGGGCCTCGATGTGGACCTGAACCGCGCGATCTGACGCAAGACGTCGCGGTCCGGGCGGTGAGTAGTAGCCGTAGCAGTAGCAGTAAAAGGAGACCCAGTTCATGAGCATCCGCACCGCAACCTGTCTTGTCGCCCTGGCCCTGGCGACGCCCCTGGCGTTCAGCCAAGCCGCAGCGCCGGCGTGCCCGGAAAAAAACATCCTGTACTGGCAGGCCTTTCCGCCGGGCGGCGAGTCCGACTTGTCCGCGCGCCACCAACAGGTCGTGCTCAAGAAGAAGTGCCCGGCCATCGACACCATCATCCAGTACAAGCCGGGTGCGGGCGGTGGCCTCTTGTGGGCGCAGATGAACCAGCTGCCGGGCGACGGCTTCAACGTCGTGGGCGTGAACCTGCCGCACATCGTGTTCCAGCCGATCGAAGGCGAGGTGCAGTACAAGACGGCAGACGTCACGCCGGTGTTCTGGTTTCACTTCACGCCCGACGCATTGGTGGTGCCCGACGCCAGCCCGCACAAGACCTTCCAGGAATTCATCGCCGCGGCCAAGAAATCTCCGGGCAAGATGAACCTGGGCGGCTCGGGGCTCAACTCTGCCAACCATGCATCGCATGAACGGCTCGACGCGCAGTTCGGCATCAAGAGCACCTACGTCCCGTACAAGGGCACAGGCGACATGGCGCTGGCCGTGGTCGGAAACCAGATCGACGGGGCCGTGACGTACACGGCTTTCGCCATCAACAACAAGAGCAAGGTGCGGGCGCTCGCGGTCGCCATGGAAAAGCGCCATCCGCTCCTGCCCGACGTGCCCACCTTCCGCGAACTGGGCGTGGATTGGGTGGATGGCGCGTACCGCGGCATCGGCGTGCCCAAGTCCACGTCGCCGGCCGAACGCAAGAAACTTTCCGACCTCTGGGCTTCGCTCAACAACGATCCCGAGATGAAAGAGCTCGCGGCCAGGAGCGGCTTCGAACTCATCAACATTGGCGTGGAGCAGATGGATGCTTTCATGGCCGACAAAACCAAGCTCTACACCGAGGGCGCCAAGCGGCTGAACCTGGGGAAGAAGTAGGTATTGCCGGGAGGAATGTGTACGTGACGCCCGATCCAGTAAGCGACCCACGCGCCTTTCTTCAGCACCTGTACCAAGTAGCTGTGCACCGCGCCCTGCCGCTGCACAACACGGCGGCGTACTTGCCGCAGCCGCCGAAGGGACGCACCGTCGTATTGGGCGCGGGCAAAGCAGGCGGTTCGATGGCGCAGGCGGTCGAAGCGTTGTGGCCCGCCGATGCGCCTTTGGAAGGTCTGGTGGTCACCCGCTATCACCACATCCCGCCGCGCCCGGTGGGCCTTGCGAGACGCATCGAACTGGTGGAGGCGGCGCATCCCGTACCCGATGAAGCAGGCTTGCTCGCAGCGCAGCGCATTCTTGCGATGGCGCAGGGCCTGACGAAAGACGATCTGGTGCTGTGCCTCATCTCCGGCGGCGGCTCAGCGCTGCTCACGCTACCGGCCGAAGGCCTGATGCTCGAAGACAAGCAGCGCATCAACCGCGAGCTGCTCGACTCGGGTGCGAACATCGCCGAGATGAACTGCGTGCGCAAACACTTGTCGCGGATCAAGGGCGGGCGCCTTGCGGCCGCCTGCGCGCCGGCCCGGGTCGTGACGCTCACCATCAGCGACGTGCCGGGGGATGATCCTTCCATCATTGCGAGTGGTCCGACGGTCGCGGATGCAACCACATGCGCCGAAGCCATCGCCGTCCTGCAGCGGTACGGCATCGAAGTGCCGGGTGGGATCATGAGTCTGCTGGAGCAGGGTGCGCTGGAAACGCCCAAGCCGGGCGACTCAGTCTTCGCCGGGCACCAGGTGCACTTGATTGCCGCACCGCAGCAATCGCTGGAAGCGGCGGCGGAGGCGGCGCGCGCGGCGGGCGTCGAGGCGCACATCCTCAGCGACGAGATGGAGGGCGAGTCGCGCGAGGTGGGCAAAGTGCACGCTGCGCTTGCGCGGGGCGTGGCACGCCATGGTCAGCCGTTTCGCAGGCCCTGTGTGATTCTCTCGGGCGGAGAAACCACAGTGACCGTGCGCAAGCAGCCTGCTGGCATGCCAAAGGGTCGGGGCGGTCGCGCGGGCGAATTTTGCATGGGCCTTGCGCAAGGGTTGCAGAGCCAGGCCGGCGTGTGGGCGCTGGCGGCGGACACCGACGGTATCGACGGCATGGAGGACAACGCCGGCGCCTTCGTCGCGCCCGACACGCTGCAGCGCGGGCAGTTGCTGGATCTGAAGCTGGGCGACTTCCTGGACCGCAATGACGCTTACAGCTACTTCAGCGCTCTCGGTGACCTCGTCATCACCGGCCCGACGCACACCAACGTCAACGACTTCCGCGCCTTGCTGGTCTTGTAGCCGAGCCCAGGTAGAATCGCGCTCGGGTCCACAGTTCACCCAGCGTTGCCGGAGCTTCGCGCTCATGCTAAACCTGTGACGGCATCGCCAAGCACTTCTGAATCCAACGTTCTTTGTGCCTACGCTGCAACCGGCAACCCCAGCACTCCTCGCTGAGTCCAAGGCACATTGGGAATGTTGAATGACACGACTGCTTGTCCCCCTGGCCGCGCCCGATCTATCGGCGTTCGCCAAGACCCTTAAAAGCTTTCTCGATGAGCGCCATGGCGCCGGAAAACCGCCGCCTTCGCACGTCGAAATGCTCAACCTGCTCGCCCGCGCCGCCGGGCTTCGCAACTACGCAACGCTGAAGGCGGTGGGGCTAACCGCGCCACCTCCGACAGTCGCCGCGGCGTCCGTACAGCAGCACAAGAAC
>JBKJTX010000084.1:0-9980 GCA_046590315.1 Ramlibacter sp.
CAACGAGGTGGATCTTGCGCTCTGCGCAATACGCGACCCAGCTTCGCATGTCCCGGACTTGCCCGTAGAGATGCACCAGAATCACAGCCCTCGTTTTCGGGGTCAAGCAGCGGTCAACGCTGGATATCGACAGCAACGCCGTCGCCGGATCGATATCGGCGAGTACGGGCGTGGCTCCGGCTCTTGCAATCGCAAGTACGGTAGCGACTGCGGTCATGGGGGTCGTGATGACCTCGTCGCCGGGTCCAATACCCAAGCCGCGCAGCGCGATTTCGATCGCATCCATCCCGTTTCCGACGCCCACCCCGTACGTGGTCTGGCACTGCTGGGCCCACTCGGCTTCGAAGCGGGTCACCTCAGGCCCGAGAACATACCAACCCGACTCGAATACGCGCCGCGCAGCGGCAACCATCCGTTCGCGCAGCTCTTCAGGTTCCGCCTTAAAGTCGTTCATCAAGATCATCAAGAACCCTTTCCGCTAAACCTGGGCACAAAATTGCCTTACTCCCAGTAATGCACCGCGTGCTCCCGATAGTATTCGAGCGTCCGCTGCAACCCCGTTCGCAGCGGGACTCGAGGTTGCCAGCCAAGCTCTGACGTAATCAAGTTGTGATTGCCGAAGTAGTCTCCAATGTCGATTGCTTTTCGCTCAGGTGGAAATGGCGCGATTTCGTAGCAAGCACCCGGCGCGAAGCCGACAAGTAGTTCGGCCAGTTCCCTCAGGCTTACGACCTCTGAACTTCCGAGGTTGTAGACCTTGCCGTTCGACTCCGGCCGGGCTCCGGCGAGCAACAGGGCGTCCACACAATCGTCTACATAGTTGAAGTCACGCCTCTGCGAACCATCACCAAAGATCTGAATTGGCTTGCCTTCTAGAACGAGACGGATCCATATCCCGAGAAATGTTTGCCTCGCATCCTTGACGCGCATTCCGGGCCCGTACGTATTCGTCAGGCGCAGGGCGCAAGCTCGAATCCCATGCACGTTGTTATAGAGAAGGTGATACCACTCGCCGGCAAGCTTGTTCACCCCGTTAACGTCAACTGGCCGAATCGGATGCTTTTCGTCGACCGGCAGGTAGTCCGGCTTTCCGTAAATCTGGCGTGTACTTGCGAACACAATCTTGATTGCAGGATTGGATTTTCGGCATGCCTCCAATATGGAAAGCTGCGCAGCGGCGTTGATCGCCAGATCCGTCTGCGGATCGACCATCGAGTCGATGTGGCCAGTCTGGCCGGCCAGGTTGAACAAGTAGTCTTGCCCTTTGACGAGGTGAGGCATGGCGAACGGATCGCGCACG
Organism: Ramlibacter sp.; assembly: GCA_046590315.1. Classification (GTDB taxonomy): domain Bacteria; phylum Pseudomonadota; class Gammaproteobacteria; order Burkholderiales; family Burkholderiaceae_C; genus Ramlibacter. The sequence goes on from JBKJTX010000084.1 coordinate 1,301, forward strand.
TCACATATGTTCACGACCAGCCGATCACGTATATCCTGGACATTAAACGGGTTTCCGCCGTATTGCGGGATCAAACTGTCCACCAGGGTCACGTGAGCACCTTGCGCCACGAGGCGTCGCGCCAGACTGGAGCCGATGAAACCCAGCCCCCCCGTGATGAGAATCTTTTTCGCGCTATAAGAATTCATGAGGCTCTCCGCAAGTACTGGGTCGGGCAGGAAGTTGTGCCGCGGCATTTGGTCACCGCACCGCTGCCTTGACCGCCTGAGCGAACATCTTGCCCGCTGCCACGAACAATTGCAGGGAGGCCCTTGAGAGCGACTTCGTGGATGCAGCAGCAAGCTGGGCGAACACCGGGTCGCGGAACTCGCGCCGGCCGCGCTGCGCCAAATGCAGGGCAAAGCCGTGCTCACCCTTGATGCTGGAAAACACCCAGCCAAGCAGATGTTCGCGCAGCCCCATGCCCGAGCCCGTAAACGTGTTGATGTAGGCGATTTCGCACCACCCCGGCGCCGTCTTCAGGAACAAGCCGATGTCACGCCTCTGTAGCGCGCCGAGTTGCGCCAAATCGTCTTGCTCGATGCGTTGCGATCCCTTGGTCTTCATGTCGGTCACCCAAAACGGCTTCTGATCCATATAGGCCATGAGGGTGTGCAGCTTGTCCTCCCGGACATATGCATCGATGATGCCCGGCTCGAATTCCGCGACAAGCACCCGCTCAACGAGAGCGGCCGGCAGCGCGTCGAAGATGCGCAGGTCGGTGCCCTGCGAATCCGTCTTGTACCAGTCCACGTGCTGGACGCCTATGGCGCCCAGCGCACCCTGCAGGTCAGCTGCTGGGAGGGTCACGGTCCTCTCAACTTCAAACAACGAGCGGAACGCCCAAGGCTTAAGTGCGGCTTTGTCAGGCCGCAGGGAACTCGAACAGTGGGGAGACCGCGTGAGAAAGAACTCCACCTCGTCCGCCGGCTTGGCCGCTAGCAGCCGGTTAAGCGTGTACCGCTTGCGGTAGCCGCGCGTCGCGGACTCAGAGACCTCGAAGTCGCGGGTGTCAGCGTCGAACGCCACGCACACAGCGTATGGCGCAATAGCATTCCACTGCGACGGCAATGCGCCAGACGCACCGACGTCCACCAGGATCGGTGGATCGTCGCGCAGCGAGGCGTGCTGGAAAATGCTGGCAAGAAGCGCCTTCACTGTCCAATCCTCACAAATACGAAGCCTCTGAACGTCGAGGCGATGGGCTGGAGAGCGGGGAACTCCAGGCTCGCAAAAGAAGATGCGAGACGGTAGTGGCCATTCAGCGCCGCTACCAAGCCCTGCTCGGACAAGGACCAGCAGGGATAGCTGGCACTGTAGATCGAAGCCGGCACCGACTGCACATAGATCCGGTCCACCCCCCCCTCATGGACGATCGTGCGGTCGACGATGATCACCTCTGGAGCGAGACGCGCAACCTGATCAACGATTGCAAACGGTTCTTTCAGGTACTGCAAAACGCTCGAGAGCAGCACCGCATTGGGCGGCGTCTCGCCAGAACATGCCTCAATGGTGCGATGGAAGTGCAGTGTCTCGTCCTGCACGTGGGCCTGTCCGGCAGCAACGAAATGCGGCTGCTCCACCACGTTCCAGCGCAACGATGCCAAGCCTTGGAGCAAGCCGCAATTTTGGAAGTAGCTACTGCCCAGGGCGCCGCCGAAGTCAAGGACGGTCAGCTGGCCCTTGCATCTAGCAGCCGCTCGCAGCAGACCGGCCGCCACCGGCCAGTTGGGGTCGGGCTCGTTGAACACCACCGAGTCACGTTCGTAGGCCGCCTCGCCACGCTTGACCTTGAGGGTCGCGTCGAGAACTGACTTTAGGATCGCGGCTGCGTCGTAGCCGGTACACCGCTCAGCCGCCTCCTGCCAAGACGCGAAGGGGCCCTCGAAGCGGATATCGTTGGAGCGCCAGCGCCGGGCAGCCTTGCGCACCGCTGGGGGCAACCAGTCTCGCGCGAGGCTTGTCAGCGCGCTCATCGAATCACCGTCCGGATCTTTGCAACTGCGCGTCGCGCCTTGTTGAAGATTCTTTGAAGCGAGCTGCCGGCAGTGCGCCTGAAGAAGGCTTCGAAGGCTGCCTGCGCCTCCTGGGAAGCCTCTACGGAAATATGGCGCAGGTCGATCGCGGTGCCGCTCACTTCGGTATCGAGGGTGTTCGTGCCCATCGCGTGCGTCCCGCTGCTGTCGTTGCCGATATTGTGCACCAGGCTGCGCCCGGGGTAGAGCGTAAGCTTGGATGCGAGAAAGGCAGATGCGTACCAACGGATTGCCCATGAATCGTTGCGGCCCGCGACTTGGCTGCGCAACATTTCCGCGTATGGATAGGTGCCGCGAAAGTCGAAGGTCTCGAGCAAGCCGCTGCGCGCGAGTTCGTCCAGCAACGCCTGCCCTTCCGGGTTGAACAGGCTCCATCCGCGTCGCCACGTGCCCCAACCCCAGCAATCGGCACCCCGCAGGAAGAAGGCCTCAGGCAGTGGCCGCTCTACGGGATACACATAACCGTGAACGCTAATTACACGCTGATCTTCACTGAACCGTTCCAGCCCTTCGTTCATATACCGCAGGAAATGCGGCGACGTCACCATGTCGTCCTCGAGCACGATCACACGGTCATAGACTGAGAGGACTTGGCCCACGCCCTCGATAATCGACTTGGCGAGGCCGTGGTTGACCGGCCGTTCGATGACTCTCACTGACTGGAATCCGCGGATTGTGAGCACGTAAGCCCTGACTGCCTCGACTGCCGCCTGCATGTCCACGCCACATGCTGCATCAGAAAAGACGAACAGGTCGGACTCTGCCGCTTCGACATTTCGCAGCAGGCTGCCAACGGTGCGCTGGGTGTGGCCCAGACGGGCATACACGAATAGTGCAATCGGCGCGTTAGCCACGCTGCTGATCGAGAAAGAAAACGGTGTTCATGGTCTTAGCGAACAAGACGTAGCGGTTCTGGAGCATAAATTTGGCTACGTCACCGCGAAACACTGCTTCCACAGAGTTCGCGCCGAGCACTTCCGCCAGTACGTACGCAGGCCGGAACAAGTCCCAATTGTTGGACTTCAGCGTTGAGAGATCAAGGCCTTCGACGTCAACAGAAAGGAAGTCAATCTCCTGCCTTGGGGGCAAGTGTTGGCGCAGGACATCGTCGAGCCTGAGCAGAGGAACTTGTGTTGCCCTCACAAGGCGGAACTTGGCGTCTCGCAACCGCTGATCAACCATCTGCAGGTCGAACGTATTGAGTGCAGGCTCGTCGAACTCATAGTAGGTCGCTGAGCCGGGCAGCTCCGAAATGCCCACCTGCAAGTTGATATCCCTTGGCCTCTCCCGCTTGAAATTTTGAATGGATGTCGGATTTGGTTCGACGTTGATCCCGCTCCAGCCTCGCTGGTAGAAAATGTATGTGTTGGAGAAGCGCTTGGGATGGTGCGCTCCGACATCGACATAGAAGCCTGTTTGCTTGGCATCGAAAATGCGGCGCAACACCATATCCTCGCCCTCCTGCGCGTATGACTTTGTCGCATGCACGTCCAGAAAGATGGACTTGCATAAATGCAGTGTGCGCCTCATGGACGGCCAGGCCAGCGTCATGTAGCAGCTTCCGTGGCGCCCACCGGTCGAGTCCCCTTGTCGTTCCGGGGTACCGAGAACGTGCTTCGGAAGAAGATCGACGTTGACCAACTGTAGCCGTTGATAGGTCCGAATCCGCAGAAATCTACCTGAATGAATCCCGCCTCCCGCAGCATCGCGCTGCACGCCCTTTCCGTGTCTCGGTCGGAATTGTCGAGGACGATCATCCCGCCTGGATTCAACTGGGGAATGGCTGCCTTGGTGCACTCGAGGCGATGGTTACCGTCGATCACAATCACGTCATATGGAATTCCATCGTGCGCGATGGCGGCCACATACCCATCTCTGTCGCGGCGAAGCAGCAGGTTCTGGTTAAGCAGGGCGCGTGCCTGGACCTGCTCGTGCCACCGGGGGTCGTCCTCGACCGTCGTCACACTGCGTGCCCGCTTCGCCCAATAAATTGACGAGTTGCCGGAACCGAATTCAAACACCCGGCAGTCCAGGAGATCGAAGGTTTCGAGGTATTCGATCGCAGGATAGGTGTACCAGGGGAGTGCCAGGCCATGCCGGTCCACCGCGCTGCGCTGGGCTATGCTGCGCCACTGCCCCTGCTCATTGGCCAGAATGTTGATATTGCGAAGGAGCACGGCGGTCTTCGGGAACACAGTGCGCAGGCAAAAATTCAACAACTTTCCGATCAAGGCGCTCTGCCTCGAATAAAAGGGGAGGACATCATCAACAGCGCATGCTCGCGCGTTGCAGCGAACAGGACAAGTGAGTACGTCGCGACGAAATACGACACTACCGTGGCCCATGCAGCGCCCCTGGCGCCAAACTCCGGGATGAAAGCAAGGTTAAGGGCGAAGTTGCAAACCAGGCCGATCAGCGTCCGGTACAGCGAGATCTTCTGCAGGTTCTCCACCAATAGGTGCTGACTGCTGATGAGCCCCTGCACGACCGCGATGCTGCCCCACACGTGTATGGCGAGAACAATGGCGGCGTCGGCGAAACTGGCGCCGAACACCACACCCACCAGCCAGTGCGGGGACAGGCACAGCAGGGCTGAAGCGGCGGCGGCGAACCACCACCCTGCAACATAGAGCCGCCGGATTCGGTTGAGATAGGCCACGCGGCTGGCTTGATGCGCCTCAATGAGTGAGGGCGACAAAGATGCCACTAAGATCGACGGGAACACGTACAGCAGCTCCGAAATCTTAGCCGCGGCGGAGTAGACGCCAACCTCGTGACTGCTCGCCATCTGCTGGAGCATCAAGACGTCCAGCCGCATGTAGAGTGTGACGGAAATCGCGGCGAGCAAATACGGCCAGCTGTTCATCAACAGCGAACGTATCGTTGATCGGTCGACCCGCCATCGGTTCAGCATGCCGGTGCGCCGTGAGTAGGTCCACAGCAGTCCCAGGCTGACCAGAAGCGTTTCTACCATCGAAGCGACCACAAGTTCAACGAGGCCCGCCCCAGAAACCACGAGCCATATCCGGGCCGCAGCGGACAGCAGGAAAACGCCATTTTCCACCCATACCACGTAACGGGATTCGACTTGCGATTCGAACCAGTACCGGACCGTGTCAGCGGCCCGGAATGGCAGCGCGATACTGAGCACGACAATGCTGGTGCGCAGCAATGCGTCGTCGACACTAGAAAGGAGGCAGGCTAACAATGCCAGCAAGCCGCCAGCCAGCTGCAGGCTGAAGGCGCTACCCAAAATAACGCCTGCTTCGCTTGGGCGGCGGACGATTTCACGCACGACCACCGATTGGAGGCCCAACGCAGCGGCGGCAGAGAATAGTCCCACAAAGGTGAGTGCGTAGTTCAGTTTGCCGAACTGCTCAGGCCCTAGGTAGCGCGCGACCCAAACGCCAACGGCGAGTCCGACTCCCAGACGCAGCATCTGGTCAGCGGAAAGCCATGCGACATTCCCAAAGACCTTCGCCAAGCGTGGGCGCTGCGCGAAAAGCGACTCGAAGAACCTATTCAGCAGGCGGACGGCTTTTGAGCGCGCCTGACCCACTCGCACGACCGCATCATCACGCATGGTCAATCCTGGCCGAACAGCCCAGCCTGTAGGAACCCGCTCGTAGTGCAGCGGCATTCATGTTTGCTGCAAGGCAGTGCGCATCCGCGAAAGCAGTTGCACGGCACTTTCCTGCCAGCCAAAGTGCGCCATCTTTCCAGGCTGCGCGCCGGGGGCGGCGCCTGCAGCCTCCAGGACCAGCTGCTTAAGCGCTGCCTTCGAGTTGCTGGGGTACAGCGACACACCTTTGTCGGCCAGTTCCGCAAAAGCGGGCAAATCGCTCGCAATCACCCGGCAGCCTCGCATTCTTGCCTCGACCAAGGGCAAACCAAACCCCTCCGCGAGTGACGGAAATATCAAAGCCCGGCATCGCTCGTATACAAAACCCAACTCTTCGTCCAGGGCGTCGAATACGCACACCAGGCGTTTGCCCGTCTCGGGGTGGCGTCGAAAACGGTTTATCAAGTTACGGCTTTCCTCATTCTGCCGTCCGATGACAATCAGTCGCAATTCATGGCCATCACGCCACAGTTCCTCAAAGACGTCCAGCAGAAACCCCTGATTCTTACGGGGCTCAAAACTTCCAATGGCTGCAAAGCACGGTTGCTGATTTGACAACAAGGCCGCAAGCGCTGGACGCACATTGCGCGCGCCGCTGTCATCGATGAGGTCGCCACCCAGCCGGAAATGAGCCGTGGGAGGAAGCGCGAGATTTGCGGAGCTGCAGTACTCACGCAACTCGTGCTCGGTAGCCTTCGAAATGCACAACACGGCATCGGCTATTTGCAGCATGCGCCCCAACCATTCAGCAAAAACGCGAGTGAACAGCGGATTGCAGAACTGCGGTTGACGCAACGGAATTAGGTCGTACATCACCAACACGATCTTGACGCCCTTTTCGCGGGCCAATCCCGCCGCCTTCCAGGCGTTGTAATTCCATGCCTGGTCGGCAAGCACAAGCCAGTCGCCAACTTGAAACCCCACCGCCTTCTCGCTTTTGCTCAGGTGGTCGAACGCCAAGCGGTTGTAGAAACGCCAGGAGCGATGAAGTAAGTCCAATGGAACGAGAGCAGATGCGGCTCGTCGCACAAAGCCGTTTGTGGCCCACCGCAGGAGGTGGGCCGAGCGGCTCGAGATCGCCTCATTCCCTGCTGCTCCGAAGCTGCCGCTCGCGACTAGACGAAATCCGCTCGTATGGAAGGCTACCGGCTGGCAAACGCACGCGTTCGGCCCGCTTGACGAACTCAGTGATTCCATCAGCCGCCTTACCGTCCGAGTGATGCCGACATTGCCTATCTGAGTACGCGTGTAGCTCACGTCGAAGAAGATGCGCTGCGGCGCGTTCATATTTCGTGCTGCCACTGGAGGTCTGACCTGCCCCGAATTTGCTCGCAATCGATGGTCACAGCCCCGGCCAGGTTTTCTCGCTGAATTTCCCGAACACAGCCCGCGTCAATACTGGAGCCTCCAGATTTGCGAGCGACCGAAAATTGCGCGTGCAATTTCTGGTCTTGCAAGCTCCGATCGCGCTTGTAACGAACCTCGCCGCTATCAAACACGTAAACGGTCACGTAAGCTCCGATAGCCGCGGCACTGTCCGCGTGATGCCGACATTGCCCGATGGGGCGCGCGCATAGAAAATGTCGAGAAACGGCCTGCCGGCGGAGCTCATATTTCGCGCTCCCAAGGCAGGCCCGATCTACCTTTTATCTTGTCACAGTTGATCCGGGCCCGGTCCGCCAGAACATCCTGCGCCGTGCCGATGACTACCGCGTTAAGCGCTCTCAGGTATTTGTAGAGAACCGTCCCATCATTCAGCACATATGCCTTCATGTCCGAGCTGATATAGCTACGAAGCGCACCGTCCGGGATGGATAGGCTTGATGCCTCGCCCGCGATGAACACTCGAGGACATGCGCGTTCCAGTTTCTCAAAAACCTTGTCGACAGGGTTGGGCGCGACGGGAGTTGAAGGAGCAGCAACCGCAATGGGACGAGTTAATGGGCAGACCCAGAAGCCGATTTCGTCGACGGCGAGGGCTGATTTTTGCTCTACCCGGCGCGAGGCCACCGAAGCCAAGCCACCCGAGCGCAGAAAGCCGCAGCGGTTCGGATCGGACACCTTGAGCCGATAACCTACCAGCAGCCCATTGATAGCCTCGACCAGTTCGTCGCCAGGTAATTGGCCGGGCTTCATTTGGTCAGGCATTGAGGGAAATACGACTTTCAACGTCTGTGCAGCCGCGAGGAATTTCCGAGTCCGGACGGCATCAGCGGTTTGACTGCTCTCCCCTTTCTGGCTGGTCAGATTGATCCATCGCGACGATTCGGGGAAGCGTGGAATCAGCAGGGAATAGGAGATGCTCGAGATAGTGACGTAGGTAGCAGTATCGGAGGTGAGCTTGCTTGCGGAATCCGTTTCGAAGAAGGGCGCGTCGTTCCACTTCGCCAGCCCCCACCACTGCCAGGGACTGCTTTCGTGGATCAGGTAGGCCTGCACACCCAGCACGAAGACCGCCATCGCGACACGCAGCGACTTGGTGAAAGGCAGTGGGTGGATCAACGCCAGGCAAAGTGGCCCCGACACGAGCAGCACGGCAATGAAATAGCGGCCGTTGCCTGAGGTGGCCAGCCAGGGCACGAATGCGAGCGCGACGAAAGTCAAGAGGATCAGCGTCGGTTGGCGTGGCCGGTATCGCTTCAACGCCAGGACGAGCCAGACCGCCAGGAGGGCCAGGATGAACACGTAGCGGAAGTCCGGGGCCATGATCTCCACATACACACCCGCGTCGGGCGCCGCCATGGCAATGGGCCGCATGATTGCGTCGCGCCACGTGTCTGGGATAAACCGGATCATTGCCCACCCAGCATGATTCTTAAGGCGCGGTACCACTCGTGGTCAAACGGATGAATCGGATTCCCAAAGTGCTGCCAGAGCTGCCAGCCCCACGGTCCGTAAATCAGCGCAAAGCCGGCGACCGTGGCAGCGCACCCTAGCAGGACGAGCCGTGCGCGGTATCTCATGGGTCCCGCCGGCAGTATCC